>JAPOIJ010000198.1 GCA_029979005.1 Planctomycetota bacterium
AGCACTTCTCCATGTTGCGAGAGTCGTTTCAGAAACTCAGGAAATGGAGCATGACTGGGGTGTATCTTTCGGTAGTCCCACGATTGAAATTGATAAGCTGCGTGAACGAAAAAACAAAGTCATCGACACTCTGTCCGGCGGGCTGGGCGGACTTGCTAAAAAACGCAAAGTAACGATTGTCAAAGCATTCGCCAAATTCGAGTCTGCCAACACCATCTGTCTTGAGGGAGACGATCCGTCTATTCCTGAAGGCGGAAAAATTCGCTTTGAAAATGCCATCATTGCCACCGGCAGCACCCCTGCCTTCCCTGGTGCATTCAACATCGGTTCGGACCGGGTAATGGATTCTACCGGTGCCTTGGAACTCAAGGATATTCCGGAGACCATGCTCGTTATCGGCGGCGGTTATATCGGACTTGAAATGGGAACTGTTTACGCAAACATGGGAACCAAAGTAAGTGTCGTGGAACTGCAGGACGGTTTACTCATGGGAGCGGATCGCGATCTCGTTCGACCGCTTGCCAAAAGGTTGAAAACACTTTTCGAAGACCGCATTTTTCTAAACACCAAAGTTGGCAGCGTTTCAAAATCTGGCGATGACAAAGTTGAAGTCACATTCGAAGGTCCGGCAAAATTCGGCTCTGAAAAATATGATCGCGTTCTCATTTCGGTGGGCAGAAGCCCGAGCACACGAAACATCGGCCTCGAGAATTTACCGGGAATCCAAACGGATCAGCGAGGCTTTATTGAGCACAATGACAATTTGCAAACCGGAGTGGAAAACATTTACGTAATCGGGGATGCGGCGGGAGAGCCAATGTTGGCCCACAAAGCAAACCATGAAGGGCGACACGCTGTCGAAGTCATCCTTGGACACGCCACGACCTTTGACAAACGTGCAATCCCAGCCGTTGTTTTCACCGACCCCGAAATCGCCTGGGCCGGGCTTACCGCGGAAGAGGCAAAAAGAGATGGAATTCCACACGAGGTTGTTGCCTATCCTTGGGCAGCCAGTGGTCGTGCCCAGGCACTTGGCCGTACCGAAGGAATGACGAAATGGGTGGTCGACCCGGAAACCGAAAGAATTCTCGGATGTGGAATCGTCGGTCCGAATGCGGGTGAATTGATCGCAGAGGCTGCTTTGGCAATCGAAATGGGGTGTGTTGTACGAGATATCGCCGAAACCGTTCACGCCCATCCAACGCTCGGGGAAACCATGATGAATGCGGCTGAGGTTTTCTATGGGACAGCTACCGAGATTTACAAACCCAAGAAAAAAGCTACCAAGTAACACCTCAGGGGTCGTTTACTAACGACGACAAAAACAGGTGATTACGGAATTTCATTAAACCTGGACCGCCCAAATGACACTGCGGTAAATACTGCTTTAGTAACTTGCCTGTAAAACAGCAAGCCCGAATTTTTATCTGAAAAAGAGAGGCGATGACTTAGATTGAACCATCTTCGGCATTGCGGAGCGATAGAATAAATAGACAGAAACCGACTCTTTTTAGCTGGGACTTCATCTCTGCCAAAATAAAAGCGAAATGTTTTTAATTGAGGCTGTTTAATAAAGGAAGAAACTCCACATGCGCACGGAAATTCAGATCCTGATGATTGGAATTGGCGGCGCTCTTGGAGCCATCTCGCGGTTTGGAATCGCGGAAATCTCAAAGCGGTTCCTTCCAGAATCGCTGCCGTTCGGGACTCTATTTGCCAATCTGATCGGCTGTTTTTTGATCGGATTGATTATCGGAAGTGGCCACTCTGAGAAAAGTGAGTCAATTCGGCTGGGATTCGGAATCGGATTCCTCGGAGCTTTAACAACGTTTTCGACATTCGGTGCCGAGACAATCGGCCACGTCACTGAAGGTAATTTACTGGTTGCCTTTGGAAATGTGACCATCAACGTATTGCTTGGGTTAGTTTTTGTCTTTCTGGGAATTCTTGCCGGCAGGAAAATGGCCTAACGCAAATACCTTTGAATAGAATCCTCGCTCGCGGGTGCTTCTAGAGTCACAAAATATTCTTATCTAACGCCGTTCCCTCGACTCCTTCGTTGACGTTATCCACCGCAAGATTTAGACTGGAACGAAATCCGGCTCAACAGAACTCCATCGAGTTCGAATCTGCCCGAAAGAAAAGTTGACACATGGATCCCCTACACTTTTGTATCGCCGTTGCTCCCCTGGCAGTCTATCTGTTTCTATTGGGCGTTCTTAATTTAAAAGGGTTTCCGTTCGTCACGACGGGCTCTCGAGATAGCGCGGCTTTAGCCATCGGGATGGTTGGCTTTGTCATTATTGGCCCAATGGAATTATTCTTTCCTGAAGGTGCCGCCAGTCGGTTTGGCGCGTGGGTTTGGATCATGCTTATCATTTTTTATGCACTCTGCATATCGCTGGTCGTTTTGCTGATGAGATCGAGAATCGTGATCTACAATGTAACCCAGGAACAATTACGGCCCCTGCTTACGAGCGTTGCCATAAAACTCGACAGGGGTAGCCGTTGGAGCGGAGACAGCCTTTTTCTTCCAGAGAAACAAGTACATTTACATTTAGAAACAAACGATCTGTTGCGAAACGTCCAACTGACGGCCGGTGGCAATAACCAAAGCTATGAAGGCTGGGAGGCACTCGAAAAGGAACTTCACAAAGCGCTCAAAAAAATGCCGGTTGGCCCCAACATGACCGGCATCCCCCTGCTTGTAATTTCAGCCGGTTTAGCCATTGCGTCAGCGGTCTGGATGCTTAACGACCAAGCCGCTGTAGCTCAAGCACTCCAGGATCTCCTGCGGAAATAAGGTCGGCCACCCAACTGGACGCATGGCCATGATTTAATTCGCGACTTTCAGCATCTCACGTAAAACCGGCTCGTAGGCATCGGCGTACCGAACCATTCCCAAATCACTGGGATGTGAGCCATCCGTCGCCCCCTCTCCATCAGTACCGAGTAGTTCCTGACCGCTCAGGTAGAAAACATTGTTTTCACCAGCGGCCAACAAGGCCTGGTAGGCAGCCTTAAGACTCGCACGATTCTGTTTATGAAAATCCTTGGAGCGTTGATAAAAATCCGAGTTGGTCATGGCTCGATCTTCGACTAGCAAGATAGGAATCTCTGGATGGTACTTGCGCAACCGCTCAACAAAAGGTACGGCACGCTCACTCACGAGCTTCCCATTCATATTGGGCAGACAATCGATGGCAATTACCGCCGGTTCAAGCTCCCCAATTAAATCGGCAACGGGGAGTTCCATCTTACCATTCCCGGAAAAACCAAGATTGACCACCGGACGATTCAAGCGACGCCCCAGAATACTTGAAATGCTCATTCCCGGCCGAGACGCACAAGCCCCGTGCATTATCGAAGTCCCGTAAAACACAATCGGTTTTTTTCGAGCGGGCATTGGCTTTAACTTGGAGGATTTCTGAATACCGATTTCAAGCTTTTCGACGCCGTTGTAGAGCGGAAAGTAAAGTGCAAACTCTCGAAGGCCGGATTCGGGCAACGAATTAATGCCATTGGCGAGCGTCGCCTCAACACTGGTTTGAGTCGGGCGCGAAACATTCACCCACCTCATCTCGCCTCCTTCGGTCTTGGCATATAAATCAACCCCACTGACCCCGGTTGCTGGCATGTGATTCATGGCCAGTCTTGGAGATGACAACTCATAACGCACTTTTACCAACGGTGAATCAGTAGTAAACCTCGCAACCATTCCCGCAGAGTGACGACTTAAATCCCACACCGCCTTCCGCAAAGTCGCTTCCGCCTTGGCTGGAAACCGATCAAATGGCTTTGCCGTTTCCTGAAAGGCTCTCCCCTCGACCTCCCATATTGAAACATCAAACCAAGCAATCGAATCTTCAATCTTCGAATTAGGAGCCTGACTTTTCCACGCATCGGAATTTCCCAAAACAGATTGCCCGATCGCCCCTGCTCCAAGCATGGCGGTAGCCTGCAGTGTCCGCTGGATGGCAACTCTTCGATTAATCTTTGTCATTCCCTACCCCTCTCCTGAATATGTCTCAACGCCCGAGAATCTCCCTTAGCGTCCAATCTGACGAACGCAAATACCGTCCACATGCCGTCTTAAACCGGTCAGGCGACCCGTTGGGATTAAGACAGATAGGTTAGTTATTTCAAAACTATGAATCAGTGAACCGCTTGCTGTTTTTCCAACCGCAACGCCGCCGCTTATTCGAGCAAATTATAACACGTTTCAAACCGATAATGACCTTGGATCAATCTGTTTTGATTTTAAACAGATCCCACGAAGGAACGCAGGTTGGCATGGATAGCCGCGGAAACTGGCACCGCTTCGATTGCCGGAAACCGATTGGTTTGACCGATGTCTGAAGAACGAAAGATTCGCAACGATATTCTTGCCGTTGGCTTGCTCGCAGCCATCGTTTTCCTCGTTGCTGCGCTGGCGACTTTTGATCCCGCCGACCCGGCGTTTAGCGCCTCCCCTCTGCTCAATAAGATTTACCAACCCGACCAACTTTCTTATCCAGCCAACACGTCATTTGCGAATGCCTGCGGACCGATTGGTGCGTGGACAGCCGACATGCTAGTCAATACCGTTGGCATCGGCGCCTACTTTTTAGTCATTGGTTTGATCGCAATGGAGCTCGCGCTTTTCAAGCGGCAAGCAATTGAATCTCCCTGGATTAAAACAACCGGATGGACGTTAAGCCTTATGGCGTTAACGACTTTGGCGAGCATCGCGTTACCAGATCGAATGATGAGTCCACTCATCGGGCCGGGGGGATACCTCGGCGCAATGGGCCGCGGAATCCTTGGAAGCTACCTAGGATTAGGTGGCAGCCTGATTATTACCTCAATGTTCCTCGTCACGGGCATGATGATGTGGACTGAATACATGGTATTTCGGGCCGGGCGTCTAGTCTTCACTCCCGCAATTTTAGCCGCGTCTAAAGTCCTTCCATTCGGGCTGGTGCATAATCTCCTAACCTGGTTCAACGGCACTACTGCAGAATTAACCGACGAAACTGAAATTGCAGATGAATTCGAAGAAAGCGACGCTCCTCGGACAATTCGATTTAGAACCCGCGAATTCGAAGGAGTGGACGAGCCTGAAGAAGCTCACGAAATCGCTGATGGAGGTTACGCCGAAGAAGACGACTTCGAATATGAAGACGAAGATGGCGAATACGAAACTGCTGCCGAACTTGAAGAAGAGCCATCGACAATCAAGATAAGTTCGATTTCTGATTCCGATGACTCGCAGGAAGACGCCGACGAAGCCGAACTCGTGGAAGAACCCGTTGCCGTTGCGCCACTCATTCCCAAACCACACTTCAAAATACCTCAGCAAAAACCGCAGAAGGAACCGACTGAGCGCGAGTTGGTCATAAGCCAAATTAACGAGTCGACCTCGGCAGAAGAGATGTCCGATTATGAATTACCTCAACTTGAAATGCTCGAGCGAAGTAATGCTGTGCCATTCGAGCGTCAAAAACGTGACGCCCTCAAAAAGGCGGAGATCCTCGAGAAAACCTGCAAAGAGTTTGGCTATGATGTCCGCGTTGTTGAGATTGAAACCGGTCCGGTAATTTCTCAATACGAAATCGAGCTCGCCCCCGGTTTGAGGCTTAATAAAATCACCTCACTGGCTGATGACCTAGCCATCGCGATGCGTGTCCCGAGTGTCAGGATCGTGGCGCCAATTCCGGGTAAAAATTCCGTCGGTGTCGAAGTCCCGAATGAAAACCGGCAAGTCGTTCGCCTCCGCCAAGTCATGGAACAAAGCGAAAAAGAAATTGAATCGATGAAGATTCCGCTGTTCCTCGGAGCCGATGCTGTTGGTGCTCCTTTGGTGGCAGATCTCGCAGCGCTGCCACACTTGCTTATTGCTGGACGCACCGGTACCGGTAAGTCCGTCTGCCTTAACGCGATCATCTCTTCAATTTTGATGACTCGCCGTCCCGACGAAGTACGGATGCTGCTGATTGACCCGAAAATGGTTGAATTAAGTGGATACGGAAGATTGCCACACCTAATGCATCCAGTCGTGACTGACATGCGAAAGGCAGAAGCCATTTTAGCGTGGGCCTGCGACAAAATGGACGAACGTTATACGCTACTTGCAAAAGCGGGTGTCCGTCACGTCACCAGCTATAACGAACTTGGCGAAGAAGAACTGATGGAGCGGATGCAGCCCGAGTCGGCAGAGGAAAAGGAAGCCATCCCCGTCAACATGCCATTCATCGTAATCGTAGCGGACGAGATGGCAGACTTGATGATGACAGCCGGTAAAGAAGTTGAGCAACACATTATTCGAATTGCTCAGAAGAGCCGTGCGGTTGGAATTCATCTGATCCTGGCAACCCAGAAACCGACCGTCGATGTCATTACCGGACTGATTAAGTCAAACTTGCCCGCTCGGATCGCATTCCAAGTTGCGTCAAAAACCGATAGCCGCGTCGTGCTCGATGACAATGGAGCCGATAAATTGCTCGGCATGGGTGACATGCTCTTCCTGGGTAAAGGTACCAGCAATCTACTTCGTGGCCAGGGAACCTTCTTAAGCGATCCAGAAATCAACTCCATTACTGAGTGTGTTAGCACCGGTGAGCAGAATTTCGTCAATGAATTGGTAAACATTAAAATCAAATCAGAAGACGAAGAAGGCGATGATGATACTCCTAAAAAGCTCGAGAACCGCGACGAACTCTACGAGCAGGCAATCTCGATTGTCGTTCAAGAACAACGCGGCAGTTGCTCACTCCTTCAGCGTGCGATGGGAATCGGCTACGGACGAGCCGCAAGGTTGATCGACTTCATGGCCGAGGACGGTTACGTTGGTCCCTACAACGGCTCCAAAGCCCGTGAAGTCATGATGACCGAAGATCAGTGGGCGAACATTCAGGCAGGCGATCCGAACCCCGTCAATGATGAGGACTGGGATGAAGAAACTCCTGAGTCAGAAGAGAAAACCGTCGAATTGAAGCCGAAAAAATTGGAGCGTATTGAACCAGGGCAAACGTCGATCCTGGCAGCAAACGTTTCGTTCTCTCCGAAACGTAAAAAGAAACCAGTTGAAGAAATCCCGGAAGAGGAAGACGAAGAAGTCGAGTTCGAGATCGTAGACGAGACAGATGCTGAAGATGACTACGAAGACGACGCCTATGACGATGAAGAGTATGAGGAAATTGACTACGAAGAAGACGAAGAAGAAGAGGAGTATGAAGAGTACGAAGATGACGACGAGGATTACGAAGACGTAGAGGACTAACTACTCTCGTCTGTGTTCTCGGTATCTTCAGAAGGTGCCGAGACTGGCGGTACTGGCGGGGATTGTTCCTCGTGCTCTTCCTGCGGATCAACTTCAGAATCAACTTCAGAATCAACTTCAGAATCAACTTCAGAATCAACTTCAGAATCAACTTCAGAATCAACTTCAGAATCAA
>JAPOIJ010000265.1 GCA_029979005.1 Planctomycetota bacterium
AAGACAATGGAATTTAGCTGATTCGTATTATGGCACAGAGGCTCATCGATTGATGAAAGAGGTGCTTAATCGCGGCGGTGTTATCGGAGGTTCTTCAGCGGGGGCATCGATTCAAGCGAGGTATATGTGTCGAGCAAATCCTGTCGCAAACTTCGATATCATGGCCCCGGGGTATGAACGTGGTTTGGGATTTATCTCCGGCGTTGCGATTGATCAACATTTCTCACAACGGAAACGCCAGCGCGACATGACATCACTGGTGAATCGTTATCCGCAGTTGTTAGGAATTGGGATAGACGAGGCGACAGCAATTGTGGTGACTCAATCCAATGCGAGGGTCGTTGGGAAGGGGAGAGTGCATTTTTATGATCGGCGTCGCCCTGTAGTTCCCGGTGAAGACGATTTTATCGCGTTGGAAGAGGGAAGCGTATTCGATCTGGCGAGTCGATCTGTTGTCGATGAGGAAGAGACTACGAAACCGACGCCCTCGGTCGGCGAGAAGTAAGCTAGTCCGCAATCATTACCAACGCCTTGGACTCAAACCGGACATGTTTGCGCTTATAGTCGCTCGGCTTTGGCTGGCAGTAGCACTAGCGAAAGTTCAGCAAATCCTGCCAAGATTGCGAGGCAGACTCGATAGGTCGCGTCTTTTTCAGGTTGTGTGATTAAACAGTACATGTAAAAGGAGATTACCAGAAGACTGGTAATCGTAGCGACGGCAATGCCGGTCCTGGATCTTCCAAGTCGAAAGAGGTAGCCTGCTCCAATCGCAAGCAAACCTGTTACTAAGCAAAACCAAAAAGCATTGGGTTTAAAGGCCTGAGCTTCGATCGAGCGAAGCAGACCGGTTCCTATCAACAGCAGGCCGAAGGCAATCGAGGCGTAGCATTTCATTTGCGAGCAATCCAGTGATGAAAAACCGGGGTTGGGTAAAGCCAATCAGCTGACACATTCTCGACTGGGGATTTCGAAATCGTCTGGCACCTCTAATGTCATGTATAGGATTCCCAGTCCATGAGTTTTACCTTGGGCGTCCGTCTTTAGGCTTTCACTGCCACCGCCTCCGAGTGAGTCGTGGAGAATGAAATTGAGAGCAAGCAGGTTAGGGGCCTCGTATCGGTCGACGTCGCCAAAGCAAATTTCTCGAAAGTGCTCTTTCACGCGATCGGGGGTCAGTGCCGCTTTAATGATTTCATAGCAATCGGCGTTGTAGGCGACGACACCCACATTGCTTCCATCCCCTTTATCGCCGGAGCGGGCATAGGCTAACTGTGAGAGTTTGACTTGCATGGTTTTTCTCTATCAGGGTTAAGGATCTTCAATTTAGCATAAGCTCTGCTTTATTTCAGTTAAACTCGAAATGAATTATTTGCGGTCAGAAAAGTAATGCAATCAGGCCCGCAATGCGTTTAGAATGACCATATTCTGAACAGCGTTTTTGTAAGGACTCCAAATGTTAAGTCGTACTGGTACCTTTATTGGTTTGATCTTGGTGGTGTGCATGATGAGTGATCAGGTTACGGCTCAGCGTCCGGGGATTAATCAGGACGAGACTAAAGTGCCAGCGTTTACACTGCCTGAAGTGTTAAAGTTTAATGACGGTGGATGGGTCGAAACGGCAGAAGCTTGGCAGTCAAAACGTCGGCTTGAAGTCTTTAACGCCATGGCGGACAACGTGTATGGTCACGTGCCCAGGAAAAAAGTTTCTGTGGATTTCAAATTGGTCTCATCATGGGAAGTTTTAGACGGAGCAGCGATTCGCAAGCTAGTTGAAGTTGAGTTTGGTGATGACCCAGGCAATTCTGCCAGTCTGCTGGTCACCGTTCCTAAAACAGAAGCGCCGGTTCCGTGTTTTTTGGGTTACAACTTTCATGGAAACCATACAACTACCGATGACCCCAAAGTCCCGATTACGAAGAGTTGGGTAAGAGATCGCAAGTCACCTTCCACGACGGGCAATCGGGCAAACGAGGCGGGGCGAGGTACTTCAGCGAGCCGCTGGCCTTATCGGGAGATTGTTGATGCGGGCTTTGGGTTGGCAACGATTTATTATGGTGATGTTGATCCCGACACTCATGACGAATTCAAGAATGGAATCCACCCATTATTTTACGAAACGGGGCAAACAAAACCGAAGGAAACGGAATGGGGCTCGATCGGCGCATGGGCATGGGGCCTTTCACGTTGTCTCGATTATCTCGAATTAGATGCGAACGTTGACGGTGAACATGTGGCTGTGGTTGGGCATTCGAGGCTTGGCAAAACCTCCCTTTGGGCAGGTGCCTCGGATAAGCGATTTTGGATTACGATTAGCAACAATTCTGGCTGTGGCGGCGCCGCGCTCAGTCGTAGAAAATTTGGTGAAACGGTCGAAGTGATCAATCGCGTTTTTCCTCATTGGTTTTGTGACCGATTTCCAGAGTTTAGTGGGCGAGAAAATGACCTGCCGGTTGACCAGCACATGCTGATGGCGTTAATCGCGCCGAGGGCGGTCTATGTTGCCAGTGCGACGAAAGATTTGTGGGCAGATCCACGTGGCGAATACTTATCCCTTCAAAACGCAAACGGTGTGTATTCTCTATACGGGGACTCAGCGCTTGATGTTAACCCGCCCGTAGCGGACAGCCCGGTGGTAACGAATCTTCGCGGGTATCATTCGAGAACCGGCAAACACGACATTACGCTTTTTGATTGGCAGCAATATGTCAAATTTGCAAAGCGTCAGTTGAGTGAATAGGGATTCGATACCAGAAGAGGCGACCTGTTTGGAGCTGGTGGGACTTTACTGACTTGTCCCGTTAAACGAGAGTAACGAGTGACCAGTCGCAGCGAGCGGCCGCGAATTGGGGAAGCAAACACCGAATGGCTTGATGTCTACATGGTGGAGGGGCTGGTTTGCTTCGGGAACATTAAAGTCGTCGAAGGCCGATTTTTTTCGCGTTAAATAGGCCCTCTTTTACTCAGTTTTTCAGCGGTACGCCGAGTTGCGGAATTTAATCGTACTTTCACATTCCGTAACTAGCGGAAGTCGGGGGTTCTATTTACAATTCCCGATAATTGACCATTTGTGAGCGGTGTTTTTGATTGTTAACACCGCATTCCTGCTGTTGTTTTGATTCTATCATTCTATTGAGGTAACTATGTTTTCAAACTCTAAATCAAGGCGAACCGGATTCACTCTGGTTGAGCTTTTGGTTGTAATTGCCATCATCGGCATTCTCATCGGAATGCTATTGCCGGCGGTTCAACAAGTTCGTGAAGCGGCTCGCCGAACCCAGTGTGCAAACAATTTGCGACAAGCTGGCTTGGCCTGCTTGAATTATGAAAGTGCGTTCCAACACTTTCCTCCCGGACTCAATGTTCCGATCAATCAAGGTTCCGGTTCATTCTTCACCGGTCTAGCAAACAACATGGGGCTAAGCCAACCGGCAGTCAACGGAAAATTCGGTTCCTGGATGGTATGGGTTCTTCCATTCATGGAGCAAAACAATCTTTTTGATCAATTGAATTTGAATCAGAGAGAGTACGCCAACGCGAATGGTGAAGACTCTCCCGCAGCCAACGTCGTTCCTACGTTTCTATGTCCTTCTGATATTGAAGAGCAAGTTGTTCAGTACAACGATTATTACTTTGGCGCGAACAGTTATTTCTCTGTCGCTGGATTGCAGACTTGGTATTACTACAGCGTTACTTACGATGGCGTGATGTACTACAACAGTAAGACGACATTCGGAATGATCACCGATGGTTCGTCGAACACGCTACTTGTAGGCGAGCGTTATTCCAAAGACGCTGAGTGGCAAAATTTCAAAAACTATCGCGGTTGGGCATGGTCCAATCGTACTGCAGCACGTGACTGCATGTCGGGTGTGATTGAGCCGATTAATTACAAGCTACCTGTTGGCTCAGGACCTAACCCAAGCTACGCAATGACTGACAAGAAATTCAATTCGTTTAGCAGTGCACACCCGGGTGGTGCAAACTTCGTCATGGCGGATGGCTCGGTTCAGTTCGTTACGCTGACGGGAACCGCTGACTTGGTAACACTTCAAAGTTTGGCAGTCCGAAATGATGGAATCGTGGTCAATGTTCAAAACTAACTTGATGAAATTTGGATTCTTAGTGTCCTGTTGCAGCTTTGCCGTTTTATTGGCTGGCTGTAGCGGAGGTACTTCGGTTGAGATCGTTCCGGTCAGTGGTGTTTTGACGCTGCGTGGAAAGCCGTTGCCTAACGCGGAAATAAAACTTGTGCCGATGGCAGATGGATTGGACGGCAACTTTGTTGCCTCCGGTGTGTCCGATGCTAAGGGCGAGTTTACGCTTCGCCTACCCGGCAAGGATGAATCAGGTTGCTGTGCTTGCGACTGCAAAGTGCTTGTGGTTGAAGGGCCGATCCCCGGTGATCGCGGAGAGGATGAAGCATCGATTATGAAAGCTGCAAAATTTCTCAAA
>JAPOIJ010000092.1 GCA_029979005.1 Planctomycetota bacterium
TAAGGAATTGAAGAAACAGATGGAGGAGAAGCGCAAGGAACGAATCGCAAGAGGATTGAAAGACGTCGATGGTAAAGTCGAAGCACTCGAAAAAAAGTTCGATAAATTAATCGATGAAAAAGAGACGGGTAAAAAAGATGCCCTGATTAAGCTGAATGATATTAAGAAACAAATTACTGAGCGACAAAAAGAACTCGGAAGTAGTAAGGAGTTAAAAGAGAGTCTCAATAAATTAAAGGACGCTGGAGAGGGGCCGGCGAAAGAGCTTGCTGATGCGATGAGCAAGGGAGATATGGAGGAAGCGAAAAAGGCTATTAAAGATCTGGTTAAAAAGTTGAAAGCTGGCGAGCTCAGTGAGATTGAAAAGAAAAAATTAGCCAAAGATCTTAAAAAGATGGCAGAGGAATTGAAGAAGGCCGCTGAGCAGCATGAAGCGGAAAAGAAAAAGCTAGAGGAGCAAATCAAAAAGGCTGTGAAAGAAGGGGATCTTGATAAAGCAGCTCAATTACAACAAAAGCTTGACGAGAAAAAGGCGATGGATCAGCAGCAGCAAAAGCTGAAGCAAATGGCCGAGAAACTCGCCGATTGCGCTAACTGTATGAAAGCGGGGGAGAACCCGGGAGCAGGGCAAAAGCCCGGCCAAAAAGGCCAGCAGGGAAATCCACAGGAGCAGCGGGAGGCCATGGAGCAAGCCGGTAAAGCTCTCGAAGATCTTGCGAAACAATTGGAGCAAATGCAGCAAGACATGGGTGAGATGGAAGCCCTGGAAGATCTTGAGGAAATGGCAGATGACTGCAAGGGAGGGCTTGCCGAAGGGAACAAAAACGGGCAAGGCAAAAAAGACGGCCCGCCTAAGTGGCAGGATTGGGCGAAAGGCAATGGGAGAGGCGCCGGTCAACGCGACTTGGAAAAGGGAGACACAGGGACCTTCAAATCCAAGGTTGCGGGAAAGCTTCAACGTGGCCAGACCGTTGTTACCGGTACTGCCGATGGAAAAAATTTAGTGGGGCGTTCTGTAAGTGAAACTCGCGACCTGATTGAGGCTTCGATTAGCAAGGAATCTGATCCACTGGAAAATCAGAAAATGTCGCGGATCCAGAGAGAGCACGCTCAGCAATACTTCAAATCTCTGCGGGATAATTAATTCTTTCGCTGTCTCTGTGGGACGCGAGGGGATTCCAGCAGAAATATTCCCAAGGGGTTGGTTAGCCGAAGGGAACCTCCGATACCGGCCAGACGTGAACTTAACAGCTAATTGATTCCAGTGAGGAAGCGGCTTCCCCATGTTGCAATTAAATCAGCAACGTATGTTGTGTCGTCTGTACGATTAACAAAGAGGTGGTCGGAGTCAACGAGGGTAATCAGTGATTTGGCCCCTGCCGAGTGCTCAAAAATATCGAGTGCATGTTGGAATTCCAGCGTTTCGTCGGCCGGCGAATGCATGATTAGATGGGGGATCGTAATTCTTTGAATACGCTCTTTCAGGTTGAAATTTCTTAAGCTATCGAGCATCTGTTTTTTGATGGTATGGGTACGGCCTCCAATGGTGACGTTACCGCTGCCGGTGGAATTGATTTCCGGGTTTTGGGTGCCGAGGAATTCTGCAAGGTGTCGCGTGCACGAGGGCGAAGCGAGGGTTGCGATCGCCTGGCAGGATGGAATTGACCCGACCGCGGCCATCATCGCCGCACCGCCGAGAGAATGTCCAATCAACAAAGAGGGAGCTTGGTAATGTTCGGCCAGCCATTGGCTTGCGGAGTGAATATCCGAGAGGTTGGATTCGATGTTGGTATCAGCAAAGTTTCCCTGGCTATCGCCAAGTCCTGTGAAATCGAATCGAAGCACGCCTATGTTTCGCTTTGCAAGGGCTCGACTAATTCGCACGATCGCCTTTAGATCTTTGGTGCAAGTAAAGCAATGAGCAAATAGCGCGAAGCTGTCCGGGTGTTCCTTTCCTGTGGCCGAAGGTGATGGGAGCTCTAAAATTCCAGCCAGTCGTTTGTTGGCGGAGCTCATGAAGTTGATACGGGAACTTGGCATATTCGATAATCTAAGAATTTTAAGCAGAGAATTTGACGGAATGTTGGCGAATGTTGGCTTAACGCAGATGTTATTTATTCATCCAGCATCAGTGTCGCAGCTAAATTTCTCGTGCCAAGTGTTCTTGTCGAGCTGAGGACCTCGCCATAGTTAAACCCTGCTGACAGGCCGACGGCGCTGGCCATGGCACGGATGCGATCGTAAATATATTCTTTCTCGGGTGGGAATTGAGTTTTGTAACATTGCACGGCTTCGATTTTTTTTTCGATTGATTCGGAAATGTCAAAAACAAATTGCTTCGGCCCTGAACCGCTCCAGTCTGATTCAAAGAAGAGTGAATAGTTCACTTGGCGGGATATTGTATGAACCGGCAGACCGTCAAAATACTCATCCCATTTTGTTAGACGGCTGTAGAATATCGCGGCCTCGGTGATTTGTGTTGCTTGCCAGTGATCGGGTGAAGCCATGGGAGTTTTGCCTTCGAGGCAAAAAACGATCTTCGGGCGATAGCGGCGGAATTGAGTCGCCAGCGCAATTCTTGATTCGAAATTATCGAAGAGCTGGCGATTCGGCAAATCTAAGATAACTCGTTTCTTAATCCCAAGTGCTTCGGCTGCTCTCTCAGCTTCGGAAATTCGGATTTCCGGACTGGGGCAACGAGGAGTTGGTTCTCCGTTGGTTAAGTCGACAATACCTACACGAAGTCCCTGAGCGGCGAGTTCTGCAAGCGTGCCGCCACAGCCAATTTCGCAATCATCTGGGTGGGCACCGACGGCGATCACGTCCAGTTCCATTGCAGATGTTTCTGTATTCATAAATTGGCCAAATTAGAGAGTGATGCTCAATGAAGGTGTTTTGTTTGGAATTGAGGTAGTGAACTTAACTTCCGGAATTTGATTCCGGGAAACTGTTCTGTAATACGGGAGGTATTTCGATAAGCTGGCTCTAGGGTCGATCTGGAAATTCAATGACTTGAACTTGTTCTAGCGGTATCGTGGCCATTTCGCCTCCAATCGAGATTGTAATCTTATCCTCTTGGATTTCAGCAAGCTGGAATTTCAAATCTCCATTGAGGACGAGTTGCTGGCCGTCGGCCAAAATGATTCGCCCTTGTTCGGGTTGGGTAGAACGAGGCGGTTGGAGCCAGATTGTCGGACTGTTTTCAGGCGATGCGGTTTCATAGGTGACTCGATCCATGTCGGGAGTCGGGTCATCTTGATCTTTCTCGTCGCCTTCAATCGTTAGGTCTTGCACAACCTTGACTGAATCTTCAGGCCACGAAAAACCTAATTTCGAAAATGAGATGGCTTCCGGGATAATTCGGCAGGTTGGAAATACGATTACGTTCTTTCCATTTTCGAAATCAGATTTCATGGGGAAGCGCGATGGGTTTTTTGTTAGCCACATGCCGTTTAATTTATCTGGCGAAAGCTGAATCTTTGGAAACAACGTGCTGGTCATCGGGTTGCCCGGTAAAAAAGAAAGGATGCTTCCATCACTTGTCATTGCCGTCCACGTTCTCGATTTGGGGTCTTTCTCAAAACTGTGACTAAAGTTAATGGATCGGATTTCGTCGAATTCAATTTTATAGTTCTGTTGGCCGGCGGGATTGATCAGGATTGCGTTGTTCCCTGTAAGTCTGATTCTATCACTCTTTACCATGTCACCATTTTCTAGTGTCACGGTGGGTTGGTTTTCTCGGGTTAACGAATCAATTGGGACGGGAGGAGAAAAACAGACCGAGTCAACGGCATAATCCTCGTCGATCGCCCTGTCGATTCGAAAGAGATAGGGGTTGGAAAGGATTCTGATTTTTGCAATTGGCTGAGTTGACTTGATGCCCGAAAACACACACGGTTCGTCAGATGATTCAACCGATGCGAGAAGTTGGTTGTCGGCATTGTAGGCTTCTACGATAAAATCGCGACTGTGATTGACGCGGGCCATTTGCATTCCAAATTCCATTACCCCAGCAGCAACAGACGGTTGATTAGGCATGCAGAATCGCATTTCCATGATGCCTTTAAAGCGTTTGGAATAGGTGCCTACGGTTTCATAAACACAAATTGAATTTCCACTGGCGCGTTTTTCAGGTCCAAATTTGAACCCATATCCGGAAATTCCGATGTACCCTTTTTGTTCAGTGCCAAGTTTCAGCCCGACGGGAACGAAGGTTTGGCTAACGTCCGCGGGGCGGCGGAGTTCTTCACCGCTGGGAGATTTTTCAAAGTCGATCCTTGTCTGGTCAACTCGGTAGAATACATTTAGCGGTTGGTGGAAGATTTCCACATCAACTTTTTTGCCGCGGGTTGCCGGTGCCGGTTTATTGGAGGGTGGGGAGATCATCGCGATCTGCTCGCGTTTCAAAGTCAGAGGTTGACCTCGGTAGGATAGCTCGAGGTTCAAATCTCCCAGGTCTCCTTCCGCGACCGTTCCATTCTTAAGAAAAATTCTGTCAAATTGGTTTTCCCTTTTTGTAGAGTCTTGTTCCTCCAGCCTTGCCAGAATTCTTTTGATCCGGTAGCGGACCTCAAAATCTGGATGATCCAAGTTGGATTGCAGCATTTCCGTAAACTGACCAGCTGTTTCAGCTTCGGAAAGTTGTTCTTCCGCGGCTTCTCTTTTCTGAAAGCTGCGGTCTGCAAGATCGGTTATTAATTGCCTGATGATTTCAACTTTCTTTCCTACCGGCGAATCGCTCAATATAATCCGGTTAAGGTCGGCGATTTTAAGCGTCTCCTCCCTGCTCTCTCCGCTGTCGGAAACGCGGGTCCATTTGAGCGTTGGTGTTTTCACATCAACTGTAATGACCGTTCCTGATTGCAGGCTGATCTTAAATACCTCTGCTTTTAAAGCTGCCTGCTTGGATAGCATTGGGGAGATTGCCAACACCAGAAGAATTAAAATGGTCAGGCGAAATCTGAGAGGACTTTTAAATTCGAAGAGAGTTGAGTTAGTAATGGTTTTCTCCCTAGTTTTCTTGTTTCCATTTGGATACATCAATATAGCGGAAAGATCCATCGTTTTGTTGTGCGAGTTTGGTCATGAAATTAGTGGTGGATTGCAGCGGCCCAATTCCGAACTGAATGCAGTGGATCTCGCAACCTGGGGGGGCGAGTTTGTTTACCATTTTTAATTGCCCGCTGTTAAGCTCGGGGTAACCTCCGTCAGTCATGAAAATAATTGCATCCGGTTTGAATGCCAGGGCCGCATACAGGCCGTTTTCATGATTGGTAGATCCGAAAGCGGCCATGCTGCGGATGTGTTCCGGTACTTTGGCTTTATTTGCGTCGCTGGCTGCAAGTAATTGGCGCCGAAGCATGGTGTGGGTTCGTTGGTGGTAGCCAACGATCTGAAATTTGTGGTACGGCTCAAGTTGATTGATTGCTTCTGTGAGTTCCTGTCTCGCTGCTTCAATTACCCCAAGGCCTTGAGTGCCCATACTAAAGGATCTGTCGATCAAAAAGACGAATGATCTGCCCGAGACACCTCCACTACCAAAGACACTAATCGTGGTTGGGTCACCGACGGGGGCTCTGGATTTGAGCAGTTTTTGATCGGCAGCAATCAGTTTCAAATCGTCTTTGGAGAGTTCATAGTGCGAATCCGCGGTGCCTCGTTGGATGGACTCAGACATGGCGTTGGCGTCGACGAGAGCTTCGGGTACGGCAGGAGTTCCCGCGAGTTCCGGGATGTCCGGAGTTTGTTGTGGGGCTGCCATTGCAGGAGGCGGCAGAGCAGATGGGTCCGATTGGTTGGTCTGGGTTTCCGTCTGGCTTTCTTCGGGGAAATCGGATTCGTCGAGGTATTCGGTAGTGTCGGTGTCAGATTGGACGGCTAAGACTACGCCCGCTCGCCTCAGTTTTCCGGATTCCGTCTGGGGAGTTCTCGCGAAAAAACCAAATATCAACAGGAAAATTACTAATAAGCTGTGGGTCAACAGCGACATTCCAAGGGGGCGCCATTTTTGGTGCGGTGGTTGGATTGTGTTTTGTTGGACCATGTAGAGAGTTATTTTAGCTTAAAGTTGATTGGGGTTTTAACAGTAAGTCAGTTTTCAAGTTGATCGCTCGAATTAATTGGCTCCATGTTTCCATGGGGGAAGGCATCGATTCACTTCAATTGTGGCGAGAATGAACTCGGAATTCTAATTTTCGGCTTTTTCTATTATCGGCCAACACGAAGTTTGGTTAGCTATCCCGCAAAGAACGAAAATTTCAAATTGCTGGACAGTTATTCGGGTCGTTCGAAAAAAAACACAATTGGTCAAAATAATGAAACATTCCGAAAGAAACGAAGTTTTGGTTGGAAGGTGGAATACTAACCCATTCATGGGTTAGAATCAGAGTCTAATCGAAGTGAGTGTGTTGGGTAAATGTGCCTCCGCACGCTGCGGTTTTAGCGGAACGAATCAACTTTTTGTTTAGATGAAAAAACGGCGCTTCGCTGAAAGGGTTTCGCGAGGGATTGAGTCTGCTTTTGGTCAGCAGTTGGGTTGCACTTGCATTGCAGACTAATTGTGGATCGCAGGGACCTGTTGTGCGCTACGGTCTTTTGGATGACAGTTGCCGCGGAGACAGGTTAGCCTCCCGTAAAATGGACTTCCGTTTTTAGAATTTTATTACCGAGTCAGGAAAATAGTATGAACGATCGCGTTTCTGGTGGCCAAGCTGAATTGAGTGGCGACGAAATTAAGGCACTGGAAAAACTGAGTGAATCTTATCGAGCGGTTCGCGAGCAGTTAGGGAAAGTCATTGTCGGTCAAAACGAAGTGATCGAGCAATTGATGATCGCGATCTTTGCACAGGGCCATTGCCTATTGGAAGGTGTTCCCGGGTTGGCGAAGACGTTAATGGTCAGCACTTTGGCGGATACGCTCAATCTTGAATTCAATCGTATTCAGTTCACGCCGGACTTGATGCCGAGTGACATCGTGGGAACGGAAGTTATTCAGGAAGACAAGGCGTCCGGGAAACGAGAGTTTAAGTTTCTCAAAGGCCCAGTGTTTGCCAATATTGTTCTCGCAGATGAGATTAATCGAACCCCGCCAAAGACTCAGGCTGCATTGCTCGAGGCAATGCAAGAGAAGCAGGTGACGATCGGTGGCGAGCGAAATCAATTGCCCGCTCCATTCTTTGTGCTTGCAACGCAAAACCCGATTGAGCAGGAAGGAACGTATACACTTCCTGAAGCCCAGCAAGATCGATTCATGTTTAAGATATTCGTGAAGTATCCATCCTATGAAGAGGAGTTCCAGATTGCTGCGACGACGACCGCAGATGTGCATCATGCCGTTGAGCAGGTTCTGTCAGGTGAGGATATCCTGCGATTACAGCAGTTGGTTCGCCGCGTTCCCGTTGCTCCCCATTTGATTCACTTCGCCCTGCGAATAGTCCGGGCAACGAGAGTACTTGAGGATGACTGTCCTGAGTTTGTGAAAGAGGCGATTTCGTGGGGTGCCGGTCCGCGTGGTGTGCAGAACCTGCTTTTGGGTGCCAAAGCAAGGGCGGTACTTGAGGGGAGAAGTTACACTACCACAGAAGATTTGCGAGCGGTTGCCAAGCCGGTACTTCGGCATCGAGTAATTACCAATTTCAATGCGGATTCAACGGGAGTGACGTCGGATGACATCATCGACCGTCTGCTTGATGAAATACCGGAACGCAGTGAGGGGGATCAGATATCGCCTGAGCTGGTGAAGGCGTTTAGTTGAGTGAAACCTTCGGTTGAAATTCGGCTTTCGGCTGACTGGAAACCTCTCGAAAATTAATTGCTTATTCCGAAAGAATGATTGTTTATGGCGACTGACAGTCCGGCAAACAAATATCTGGATCCCAAGACACTCGATAAAATCAAACGGCTTGAGGTTCGCGCTCGGTTGGTTGTTGAGGGGTTTATTTCTGGACAGCATCGAAGCCCGTTTAATGGCTTTGCAATTGAATTTGCGGCTCATCGTGAGTATTCGCCGGGAGATGACCTGCGGCATATTGACTGGAAAGTCTGGTCGAAAACCGATCGCTTGTATATCAAAGAATACGAAGAGGAGACCAATCTTAAATGTCATCTCATCGTCGACTGCAGTAAGTCAATGCGTTACGGCGAGGAGTCCGGTTGGAGTAAGTTTGATTATGCTGCAACGGCCGCTGCGAGTTTAGGGTACTTGATGCAGCAGCAGCAGGATTCTGTTGGTTTGGTTTTGTATAGTGACAAGATCGATAAGAACCTGAAATCATCGTCCCATCCCTCTCATTTGAAATTGCTGCTTCATGAGCTTGAGCAGACGGAGCCGGCGAATACCACGGATGTCAGTGATCCGTTTATTGCTTTGGGGTCTCAGATTCGAAAGCGTGGTGTGATTGCTTTGTTTTCAGATTTGTTTGTCGATACCGAGGAGCTGGCAAAAGCACTGGCTCAGTTTCGCTTGCGACGTCACGAAGTTGTCGTTTTTCATGTGATGCATCACGACGAGTTGGAGTTTCCGTTTCAAGATAACACCCTTTTTCAGGGGATGGAGTCTGCCGGGGAGTTGCATGCCGAGCCTCGTTCATTGCGTAAGTCGTATATGGAAGCGGTGGATCGTTATATGACTCGAGTCAAAAAGGTTTGTGCAACGGCGGGCGTCGATCACGTTTTGCTTGACACTTCCAAGCCTTTGGATGGGGTGCTTTCGAGTTATCTCAATTTCCGGGCAAAGTCACGAAGGAAGAATCTCTAGAGGAATTGCTTTGGCTGGCCGCCAAAGGTAAGCGATACATTTTATGGTGCACGTTGAACAGGGTGATCGATTGTTCGGGTGACGCGGGCGACAAAAGGAATAGACAAAGATGTTAAGTTGGTTTTTAAATCCATGGATGCTGTTGGGCGGTCTCGCGATTGCTTCGCCCATCATTATTCATCTGCTTAATAAGCGGCGATTTAAGGTCGTCCAGTGGGCAGCGATGGATTTTTTGTTTGAGGCTGACAAAAAAAACCGACGTCGGGTGCAGTTGGAAAATTTTATTTTGCTGATGTTGCGGTGTCTTGCGATGCTGTTGGTGGCGTTGATGTTTTCCCGTCCATTCCTTCCTTCGAGTGTGACCCGGGTCTTGCAGCAGGCTCAGAAAATTGAGCGGGTGATTTTGATCGACGATTCGCTAAGTCAGAGGGTTTTGCTGGATGCTGAGCCGGCATTTGATGTGACGAAGCGTCAGATTAAAGAGATGCTTGGTGAACTGGCTGAATCGGATCGCACGGAAGATTGGTTGACAATCATGTTAACGAGTAATCCAGAGCAGCCTCTTTTGGCAAATGAACCGCTAACTAAGAATACACTGCCCTCGCTGGTTGAGGCTATTGATGATTTGGAGTGCTCCGATTCGAGTGCGGACTACACGGTGTCGTTGCTGGAACTGAAACGTTACGTCAGTGGCCAGCGGGAAGCTGGAGGGCGGATCGTTTATGCGTTTTCCGATATGCGAGAGCGAGACTGGTTTAATGCACTTAATGCCGACACCGATTCGGCGCCTAATCGTTTGTTGACGGATATTTCGGAGCAAGCGATCGATTGTTTTCTCGTTGACGTCGGGGGGGCAAATGATCAAAACCTCGCGATCACCGGTGTGCGTCCCGTAAACCTCCAGGTAGCGGATAAGGTGATTCAGTTCAATGTTTCGGTTGCAAACTATGGAACACAAACGGTCAATCAAGTCCGAGTGTTGTTGCAGATAGATGATGGCCAGCCGGACTATGAGGTGATTCCTTCGCTTGCACCAGGGCAGGAAACTGAGCTTGCATTTCGCTATGTGTTCCCTTCAGAGGAGGCTGGCGATTCAGGAATGTTGGAGGGTGATCAGGTGAAGCCGCGGTTCAAGAGCTACCGCGTGAAGGCAGAGATCGATCGACAGTCTCTTGGAGAAGAGGGGCTGGCCGCAGATCAATTGCTGGAAGATAGCGTTGGCTATTATGCTTCGCGTGTGAAGGATGGAATATCAGTTCTGTTGGTGGATGGTGATCCGTCGTCGGCTTCCGAGCGAAGTGAAACGCATTATTTGCGAAGTCTCGAAGTGGCTGGTACCGGGATGAATATGAAAGTGGTGACTGCCAGCGAGTTGGAGTCAGAATCGCTTTCCGATTTTGAAGTTATTTTTCTTTGCAACGTCGACGAAGCTTCGACCGATCGAGTGAAGTCGCTTGAGCAATGGGTTCGCGATGGCGGTGCTCTGGTTTTCATGCCGGGAAATCGAGTTCGTGCTAGTACTTTCAATGATACTTTTTATCAGAGCGGCGAGGGGCTTTCACCGCTGGCGCTGGATCGCATGATGGGCGATCCCACTATGGCCAAATGGGTTAATTTTGAAATTGATCCACAGATCCATCCATCCTTGACGGTCGTCGTGGAGAGCGATGCCTCCAGTTTGTCCAATGTCGATGTGTTTAGTTGGTGGACTTCTAATTTGAATTCGGATTTGATTGGTAAGACGCTGTCTGTTCCACTCCGGTTGAGCGATAAAGATAATTCCCCCGCGATGGTCGATTTGAGTTACGGTTCGGGGAATGTCATTGTGTTTACCATTCCAGGTGACGGCGACTGGACGATGTGGCCAAGTAGCCCAACCTTCCCGCCGGTTATGATCGACCTAGTCGACTATTTGGTTGGTTCGGGCGCTGAAAAGGGAGTCGTTGAGTTGGGGGGTGAGATTTCCTATCCCGTTGATATGTCAGCTTATGATAGTCGAGTCAGTTTGCGGGATCCGCAAAATGAAAAAGTGGAATCGATTGCCAAGCCAAATGCCACGGCGGAATCTGAGCAGGATCCCAAATCAGAGAACGACGGGCTGGAGGATAGTGCGGCCAGTGTTTTGTATCGGGTTAATTTCGATGGTGTCCAACGACGAGGGTTTTACGAATTGGGTCTGACTCGCCATACCGGTGAAGAGGAGATGGTGTTGTTTGCGGCCAATGTTGACCCTCAGGAAAGTCAATTGAAACGCATTCCAGCAAGTGCTCTGGAAGGTGACTTTTTGGGCGAAAAGGTAACAATGGTTGCAGTCGGTGGATTGGTCGGTCAGCAGGTTTCGGGTGGAGAAACTGAAATCTGGCTTCAAATCCTGCTGTTGTTATTTGCTGTGCTCGTACTCGAACAGGTTTTAGGTTGGTTGTGGGGCAAGAAACGGTAGTCCTTTACGGGATCAGATTCTGGTAATTAAATGATGAATTCGCTCGTTAATAGAACCTTGTCGGTGGTCCTCATCACTAGTGTGTGGTTGTTGGCTGCTTTGGCGTTTCCTGAAATTGGTTTTGCTAAGCAATTCCCTTTTGGGCGAGCTCCAGGGATAGTAGAGCCAGACGATGTGGCTGAATCGGGGGCGGTATTAAAGACGGATCCGGAACTTGAAGACGTTCTGGAAAAAGCGGAGCGGATGAGGAATGACGGTCAGTACCGAGTTGCTTGTACGCTTTGGCAGGCTGTGTTGAACCGGAGTGGAGACGCCTTGTTTTCGAGTGACGGCGAAATCTATTACTCGCTTGTTGAACAAGTGGAGGCGATCCTCGCTGAGCTTCCTCCAGATGGATTGCTGGCTTATCGAGTGATTGCTGATGCCGCAGCAAAAGAGATTTTGGCGGAAGCGGCTGATGATGCAGATGTCACGGCCCTGAACAGCGTTGTTCGGAATTATTTTATCAGCTCGCTGGGCGATGAAGCGGCATTTAATCTGGGCAGTATCTATCTCGATCAATTTGATTTCATCGGTGCTCGGCGGATGTTTGAAAAAATCGCGACGCAGTATCCTGATCCTTCTGTGCCGATGGACGAGGTCTATTCAAAAATCGCACTATGCCAAGCATTTTTGGGGGATGTGCCAGCGGCGGAGGTTTCGATTGCTGAAGCGCTGGCAATTAACCGTAACTCTGATCAAGCAGCGTTGGTCAGTCGATCGCTTAAAGAGTTGGCGGTTTCCAATGAACGAGACGAAGTCAATGTGGATTGGCGGATGCCGCTTGGCAACTCCCACCGTTACGGCGTCATGCAAGCGGTTCCTGAAGAGATGATGAAAGGGGATTTGGAGGCGAGTTGGCAGTTTTATTTCGAACCCAAGGAGCGGTATAACCGCAGCGCCGATGTTGAAGGGAAAATGTTGACGGGTCGGGAGGCTTCAGGGGAGAGTGTTGTTGAGACACTCGACGCCACGGAAGCTCGTTTAATCGATACTTGGAGAAACAAGAGTTGGAGACCTGCTGGCGAGTTGTTGATTGACGGCGATCATTTGTTCTTTAAGACGGGGTCAGATCTTGCCGTTTGGGATCGCAAAAAGATCGAAGAACTTTCAAAAGTTGACAGCTTGCTAGGCACTTCAGAGGCTGCGATTGCGTGGCGGAGTGTATGGAAGAACGCGTTTCAAATAGATGATGCCACCATGATGATGTCGACGATTCGCCGGAATTGGGGCGGACGGATAACGGGGCAGGCGAGTGGTGCGTCGAAGTTCCCTGAGAAGGCAGTCGAGATAAACCTGTTCGGTGATCGAGTTTTCCAACAGATGTCAATTTGCCAAGGCATTGTCTACTCGATTGAAGGGAAGTCATGGGACGATTCCAATAATCATAAACAGCCTAAAGTTGCCCCTCAGTGGAATGCCAATTTTCGCAGGACAAGGGAGAATTTTTTAACCGCCTACGATGCGGACTCCGGGCGTGTTTTGTGGAAAGTGCCGCGAGAATCATCAGAAAAAGAACCGGTCGCTTTTAACGGGGAGACGGACGAGTCTGAGTGGCTTGAAAGTGGCGGGTTCATGGCGGCGCCTGTTGGGTTTGGAGATCTCGTGATTGTTCCAGTCAATAATGGCGGTGCGATTTCCATCTATGCGCTCGACCCCAAGCGTGAGGGGAAAACAGTTTGGCAATCGTTCTTGTGCGATGAGCCAGAAACGGGCTCCGTTCCTTGGTCCGCGATTGAGCTTTCTATCGAAGGAAGTGATCTGTTTGTCAGTTGCGGGATGGGAGTGGTATTTGTGTTAGACCCCGCGACCGGGACGGTTCGATTTGCCAAACGTTATCGAAGAGTGGGGCAAGCGGATAATTTTGGGCGTCGAAGCGGCTGGACGGTGAACCGACTGAATTTTGATGGTTGGTCGAGTGATATCGTTATTCCCTATGGCAAGCAGATGGTCTGCTTTAGTTCGGATACCGATTCGATTGAAGCATTCGACCGTAACACGGGTGAGCTGATTTGGCGAACGGAAATGAGTCCGGTTGGATTTAAAGTTGACTATGTTATTGGAGTCTACGAAGACGTGTTGTATGCCGGCGGTTTTGAAACGGTTGTAGCGTACGATCTCAAAGGACAAGGGCGGATGATTTGGGGCACGGAACAGATGTTTGACGGACGTCAATCATTGGGGCGTGGCGTTGTGACACCCAGTGGAATCTATTTGCCGGTAGAAGATCGCATTTATCAATTGTCCTTGAAGGGCAAAAATGGACGCGCGGAAGTGTTGAATCAGGTACACGTTGATTTGGGAACCAATGCTCCCGTTGGCAATTTGTATAGCGATGGCGAGAGATTTTGGGTTCACGGTGCAAATCGACTTTACATGTTGGATAGAAAACGAGCTGAAGAATAATTTAGGGAAGCGTGCTTTCACGTTTTTCTTAGAGTTGGACGGTAGGTGATTCGGTAGCGAATTGGAAACTGCTGACTGGCGAATTGGGTTATTGTTAGAATTGAGAAAACATTGAATTTTATTGCTGAAAGTAGATTGTTGGAGTGGTTGGTTGGCGCCGACCCCGATCGCGCTGGCACGCCTCGATTACAATGGTCGAACATGCCGGAGTCGTGGGGGGTCTTTGTTCTAATTGCGATTTTGGCGGGGGTGGTGTTCGGTGTCTTTTGGATGTATCGCCGGGAGATCAATACTTGCCCAATGCCAGTTAAATTAGCGATGGGCGGTCTGCGGTTGTCCGTACTGTTGCTGCTGATAATGATGTTCCTTAAGCCCTCCGTGTTTTACCAGCAGGTAAATGAAATTAAGCCAACGATCGCGATGTTGCGAGACAGTTCTCTTTCATTCGACCGCGGCGACAGTTATCGCAGTGAAGACCAGCAGAAGAAGTTGGCGGAGCTAACCGGTCTGCCTGCGGCTGAAATTGGTGATGGGCAGGTAAAGCGATCCAAACTTGTCAATCAAGCGTTTGCGAAAAACCCGGCTTTGTTGGAGGAGTTAAAGGACAAGGGGGCACTTAG
This sequence comes from Planctomycetota bacterium, assembly GCA_029979005.1. Lineage (GTDB taxonomy): Bacteria > Planctomycetota > Planctomycetia > Pirellulales > Pirellulaceae > Mariniblastus. Next base: position 14,261 of record JAPOIJ010000092.1, read on the forward strand.
GGTAGTCAACTTTTCTGACGGCAACGTTCCCATCGCAGTGATACCGGCAAATGTAAAAAAGCAGACCGAAGAATCGAAGGAAAGCTCTTCCGGTTTGTCGACGGATTCGGAAGACGATGACGCGGAAGGATTGATCCGGAAGACCATTCCAGATCTGGAGGCCAGTGGATTGGGAACTGACATTTGGCAGGCTTTGCGTGAGTCCCTGGATGATGCAAGCCGGTTGTCTGCAATCCTCTTAATTAGTGATGGGCAGCATAATGGCAGTGAAGATCCGGTTGAAATCGCCCAGAAGGCGGCGGAACAAGGTGTGCCGATTTTTGTCGTGGGGGTTGGCGATCCAAATCCACCAAAAAATATTGCCGTCACTGAAGTTTATGTGCGCGATCGAGCTTATCCCGATGAGCCTTTTGAGATAGAAGCCGTATTGCAGACTTCGCAAGTTGGCGATGAAGGTATGCCGGCTCAAATTGATGTCGAGTTAATTCAGCAACAAGTGGATGCGCGGACGGGAAAACCGGGTTTGCCAGAAAAGGTGAAGTCGAAAAATGTCTCCATCCCGGAGAACGGTGGTCGAATTCGAGTAGATTTTGACCACATTCTTAATCGTTCTGGTAAGTACGTATTCACAGTTCAAGTTAAAGAGCTGGAAGATGAAACCGAGGTTGCCGATAATGCCCGGGTTACTTCGGAGATGGAAGTTGTCGATGAGAAGGTAAAGGTTTTATTGATTGCCGGTGAAGCAAGTTGGGATTACCAGCATGTTTACAAGTTGCTGCAGCGGGATCAGACCATTTCGCTCAGCTGTTGGCTTCAGACGATGGATGAGACGCGTCCTCAGGAAGGCAACGCTCCGATTACGCGGTTGCCGCGGACGATCGACGAACTCGGGGCGTACAATGTCGTGATGATGTTTGATCCAAATCCCGAAGAGTTCGACGAAAATTGGATGGATCTGCTGAAAGACTTTTGTAAGTTTAAAGCGGGCGGGGTTTTGTTTATGGCGGGCCCGCAGCATACCAGTGAGTTCGTTACTATGAATCGATTGAAATCGATTCGCGAGTTACTTCCGGTAAGATTTGGAGACACAGAATTTATCGATACGGTGGAGGCTCTTGCCTCTGCTAAAGAGATGCGGTCTGGCCAAATGCTGGTTGTCAATCACAACCTGGATCATCCAGTGATGAGTTTCCGCAGTGAACCGGGCGACAATGCTAAGATCTGGGATTTGATTCCCAGTGTGTTGTGGAGTTTCCCCGCGATTGCCGCCAAGCCGACAGCCCGCGTGCTGTTAGAGAGCGGGGATCAAGTCAATGCCGAAGGGAACCAGCCATTGATGGTTGCGGGCCGATACGGTGCTGGTTCGGTATTATATTTGGGTTTTCAAGAGTCTTTTCGATGGCGACCGGTTGGTGTGCAGGCTCAGTATTTTGATAGGTTTTGGATTCAGGTTGTTCGCTATCTCGTCGAGACTCGTTCCTTGCAGGGATCACGACGGGGATTTATCGATACGGAAAAATCTGAGTTCGAACTCGGGGATCGAGTGTTGCTGGTGGCGAGGGTGTTGGATGAACAATTCAAGCCATCGACCGCCCCGATTCAAAAAGCAATCGTGCGAGCTGAGGATGGGCGCACTCAGACTGTGGAATTAAAAATGCTCCCCAATCAAGAGGGGAGTTATGAAGGCACGTTTGTTGCTCAGCGAATTGGTAATTTTGAGGGAACTGTTTCTTTCGGTGCAGGAGAAGCTGAAGGTAAATTAATCGATCCAATTGCATTTCGCGTGGTTCCTCCAAGTGCCGAGTCGGGTGCCTATTGGCTGAATGAAAAATTATTGACAGAAATAGCAGGACAGTCGGGAGGGAAGTATTTTCGATTGGAGCAACTTGCCAGTGTGCCCGACGTGTTGCCTACGTTGGTTACCCGGGCTGAATTTAACAGTCCGCCGAAGCCGCTTTGGGATGTTAATCCTTATTTGCGATGGTTGTTTTACGGGTTGCCGGTAGCGTTGCTTTCTATCGAGTGGGTTTTGCGTAAGTGGTACAAGTTGTTGTAGCGAAATCGACGGAGTCGAGACTGGGCTCGACTCCTGAGGTAAAGAAGTAGCAGGCGATTTAGAAATTGGTGAATTCAAGGTAAACGTTTTCAATGGCATCGGTCACGACAACCTCTAAGAACATGCCCAAACTGGTCATGGAAAAATTACTTCGCATGCGAAGTAAATTAACTCGTTGGGTTTTAATCCATGGACTGGGACGCTGGTTGATTGTCATCCTGGCGATTCTGGCTTTTGATGTGGCCTTGGATCGATTTTTCAAGATGGACTTTGCGCAGCGTGTGGTGATGCTGATTGCAATGGCCATTACCGCGGCGGCCTATTTTGGTGTTCGCGTGCTTAAGCCCTTATTGTCCCGGCTCAGTGACGATGCATTGATTTATGAGGTCGAAAGTAAAAACCCCGAGTTGAAGGAAAGCTTGCTTTCCAGCGTTCAGTTATCTCGGGAAGATGAATGGAAACAGTGGGGAACGTCTGCGGAATTGGCTGCGGCAACCATCGAACAGGGAATTGAAAAATCAAAATCGGTCGATTTTTCCAAAGCTCTTGATCTTAGCCGGCATTTTCAAAATTGGTTGTTGTTAATTGCTGGTGTTGGGATGGCGGTCGGGGTTGGCATTGGTGTTGCACAGACCGATTTTTTAAGGACTTGGTTTAATCGAAACATCCTGTTGCTCGAAGATCAGTGGCCGCAAGCGACCTATCTGGAGATCGTGGGAGCGGTCGGCGGTGAGTTGATCTTGCCTCGCGGGGGAGACCATCGCCAATTGGTTCGCGTAAGTGAAGATAGCCTCGAAAAAGATGTGTCGGTTTCTCTTGAGATTAGCCATCAAGGTGGGAAGACATTCCACCAAATGAAACCAACGGGAAAGTTGAATGGGCGTGAGCATGTTTTCGTGTTTCATAATGTTTCGTCTCCATTTCGATTCCGCGCGTCCGGTGGTGATGATGTGACTTCCTGGGTCGATGTAAAGCTGGTCGAGCCACCGAGTGTCATTCAATTGGATCTGAATGTACTCATGCCGGAATACACAGGAGTGGTGAAGAAGGAGCTTCAGGGAGCCGGGCCGCATTCGGTTTTAGTTGGCAGTCGGCTAGAAATTGGAATCAAGACGAACAAATCACTGGCAGCAGCGAACTTAAAAATCGATGAACAAGTTTATCCGATGCAGTCCGGCGAAAATGATACTGAATTCAGATTAACAATTCCGGAAGAGGGGCGGGAATTAGTTGGCGGTGAATATGAATTTGAATTGGTCGATAGTTCTGGGATGAAGGGGGCGCGGCGATCTAAGTTTCGAGTGACCATTAAAGACGATGATTCGCCAAAAATTCGAGCGAGCTTGCTGGGAATTAGTGGATTGGTCTCAGCTAGAGCGAACTTGCCGACATCCTATCAGGCGGTTGATTCTTATGGACTAACCCAGCTGGCTTTTGATGCGACCTGGAAAACGGGCGATAATGATGAAAAGACGGGAATGCGTGAGGTGGTGTTTGCAGAGCCACGATCAGGCGAAGATGGCTTGCCCGTACGGCAAATTAAAGATTTCGCTGAATTGGATCTCGAACCGCTGGGACTGTCCCCCGGAACTAGCTTTCGATTTTCGGTGACGGCGAAAGATAATTATCCTGGAAAACCAAATGTTGGTCGTTCACAGGAATTTCTACTGAGAGTCGTCACCGACGAAGAGCTGCGAGCAGATTTGTTGCGGCGGGAAATCGAACAACGCAAGGCCTTTGATGATCAGGCCTATCAAGTTCAGTTGGCTTTAATGACTGAGATACAGGCGATCGCTGCACGAACGCGAACCGAAGATGTAAGTCAGGAGGAATTTGATTCGAAACGTGAGGCAGCATTGATTTCGCTCGTGAGGAAACAAAAGGGAGTTGGAACGGTATTGGACCGCGTCGCGAACCGTTTCGAAGAGTTTTTGGTTGAAGTGAAAAATAATCGTTTGGATGAGGCTGAAAATCAACTGGCCCCCGAGCAGCGAATTGAAACGAGATTTGACGAACGGATTATTGGGCCAATTCGACAGCTTGATTCTGAGTTGATTTCCCTCGCCAGTCGGCAATTTGATAACGCCCGCCGGGCGGTTCGGGATCAAGCTGAGTTAGAAGAGATCGTGGATCAGTCGGTCGAGTTGCAATTGGCGATACTTGAGGAGATGAAAAGGATCCTGAGTGCGATGGCGGATTCGGAGAGCTTTCAGGAAATTATCAATGACTTTCTAGAAGTGAAAAGCAAAACGACAGAAATCAAGGGCGGTATCAAAGATCGAATCAAACCAGAAGATGGGATATTTGACGGTGATGATGACGATATTTTTGATAAATAAATCTAACATCTTGTCAAATTAGACGTAGTTGGTTGTGGGTCGGCTTGGCAAAGACGAACAGTGGGATGGCAGTAATGAACCGATTAAGTTTTTTCAAAGTGGCATTCTTTGCCGCCCTCATTTTGTTGACAAACTTAAGCGCTCTCGTAGCGCAAGATGACACCAAAGGCTCCGACTTAAAAACCGAATTAGGGGTTCGTCAGCGTCTCGTCGAGCGAAAAATGTCTGAATTGGAGACAAAGCTCACCGTCATCGCAGAGAAACTACGCGAAAAAGAACCCGAACGTGCAAAGCTGCTCGTTGCCGCGTATCAGCAATCTAAAGAACGGCTAATCACTAAGAAAATGGCCCAGATAAGTTTGTTGCTCGATAACGAAAAATATCAGGAAGCCGATCAATTACTGGATGAAGTTATTCAAAACCTGGAGGCTTTGATTCGATTGCTTACGCAACAGAAAGATCAAAAGGCGACCAAAAAGGATCAAGAGAAAATGCTCGAACGCTGGAAACAGCAGATTCAAGAGCGTTTGCAAGAGCAGAAGAGTCAAACCAAAGACACTGAAAAGATTGCTGAAAAAGAGAAGACGATCAAAAATCTGGAAGCCCAGATTAAAAAATTAGAAGATCTGATCGGAAAGCAAACAAAGGTTATCGAAAATACGGACGCGAAATCCAATGCAGGGTTACGGGCATTGGACGGCGTCGCTGACGAGCAATTTGAAATTCGAAAACAGACAGAATCTCTCAAAAAAGAAATAGCAGGCTCAGAAGATTCTGAATCACCGAATGATGGTAAGCCGAATGATGGTAAGCCGAATGATGGTAAGCCGAGTGATGGTAAGCCGAGTGATGGTAAGCCGAGTGATGGTAAGCCGAGTGATGGTAAGCCGAGTGATGGTAAGCCGAGTGATGGTAA
>JAPOIJ010000263.1 GCA_029979005.1 Planctomycetota bacterium
AACATTTGTTGTCGCATGTTAACAACTTCGGAAACTTGCTGTTTGACAACTGCAATGTCGTTGGGGTTTGTGATGAACGAAACTGACAGGCCATTGCGGCGAGCTGATTCAACGCGATGTGAAACAAGACGCGTTGTTTTGTCGCTGTTAGCGTCGATTGTCGAGGAAACCGCACGTTGACTTGTCAGCCTAATCGATCTCGCGGCGAAGCCTCCTTTGCCGGCAATGATCAAACTGTAAACGCCCGGATCGATATCTTCGATCTCGAATTTACCACTGGGGTCAACGATGGCTCTCGCTATTTCGATGTCATCCTGAATCAAAAAGACATTCATTTCTGATAATTTCCCGGGTGTGCCATCTGCGGTTGCAATTGGCTGAACGGTACCGGTAAAGCTGCCGTTCGCTGTTAACGGGTGATTAAATCCTGAAACAATCTCAGTTGAATCGCCTACTGAAGTGACGTCTTCAGATTCCTTGTCGATTTCAACCGCGTCATCTTCGGGGAGATAGTTTTGACTGATTCGTTGCAATGTTTGAAACTCGGGTGGTACCGCTGCAGCGTCGATTTGGAGCGCTGCGGAAACGACGACATGTTTTGGGACGTTAAAGTGCGATACGTAATAGGCTTTTACACGGTCGGCATTATCTAAGCCGGGGTAATATTGTGTTAAATCTTTAGCTCTAATTTTTGGTAAGACGTTAACCCCGTACGCAAGGAATCCGTTTTGTCCGGCGCCTAGGAGAGTGTAGATCCCAGGTTCGACATTCTGGAGAGTGAACTTACCGTTGTAGTCGGTGGAACCTTCTCTGATTGTTACTCCATTTTGCAGTAGGGAGATTTTAAGTTTGCCAATCGGGATCGTGATTGAACTACGTGGTTCGATACTTGAAATACGCCCGTCAAGATGTCCCTTTTCGTTGGTTGTTATCCAATGGGTGTTAACCAAGTCGTTGATGGGTTCATCGTCTTGCCTTTGAAGTGAGGTCTCCGTTTCGGCAACCAAAGTTGCCGTGCGTTCGCTGTAGACTTTTCCGTTATTGGTAGCCAGAACATGGTCCAATGTCATTCCAATATTAAGCATGATCGCAGGCAAGGCGACAAACCAATATCGTTTGAAACCCTCACGCGCTAACGTGCCGAGGGTCGTTTTGTCGTTAGCAGAATTGTCGGTACGCGAAGATGGGGAGTTTAGCATCGAAAATCATATCCCTGTAAATGAAAAGAGAGGCATGTGTTGACGGGGAATTGTCGTCAAAACAGCCGTTATAATCGTCACTACAGTTTAATCAAAAAATTGCGTTTGTGGGGATTTTCCGGCAGATTATTCGAATATAGGAAAAAACGGATGTTTTGGAGGATTGGCCGCATTCGAAACAGGCGAGAGCTCAGTTCAGCAAACGCGCTTTTCCGTCGGAATTAGGCAATTCGAGGAGGCGGATACGTAATGGGGCACGCTTGTTTTTGCCGTTTAACCGTATATGGAGGCTGTGTTTACCAGGCTTTAAATCCTTAATTATCCTCGTCGCCTGAAGATTGTCCTTTTCACCATCGAGGGTTATCCGCAGGCCTTCCCCATTTTCCAGCCCAAATCCGATTGCTCCCGCTTGCGTTACCTCAAACTCAAAACTGACGGAGTTCCCTTGAATGTCTGCCATGGGAAGCGAGCCGTTTACCCGACTGTAGACGATTTGGTTCTCTGAGGAGAGCCATCGTCTTACCCACGCTTCGGGTGAAATTCGATAGGGTCCTTCCTTGCCAAGCTCTGAAAGAAAACGAACAAGATCAAGAAAATCAACTCGGTCAAGCGTCGCAACTGCGTCCGTCGGCATTAGCGATTGGTTGCTTATTTTCTGTTCTTCTATTTCTTCATCAGAAAAAATAAGTTCTTTGTTCTCTGCATCGCGAAGTGTAACCTGAGCATCAGACTGGCTAATCAGTTTTCCTGAAAATAGCCGGCCATCGTCGGTAAGTATGGTCGTCGTGTGATAGCCTTCTTTGATCTTGGCGTTCGGATTGACGAGCGACTCGATGATGTAATCCATCGGGGAGCTTGCACCGAGTGAGATTAGATCTGGGCCAACAATGCCCCCGCTACCTCCGATGGCATGACACTTAATGCAGTTTAGGTTTTTTCGCCGGTAAACCGTTTCACCACGGTTGGCATTTCCGGTTTGCTGGACTTCTTTGATCAATGCGGCCAGTTCTGTCTCTGAAAACTCCATTTTAATCTTCCGGTTCCGCATCGCTCCAATTGCATCAGACAACGGTTTAGCTCGCTGACCAGATTTGCTCAGAAGTGTTACCAGTGCTTGTTTAGACTCTTCTGTCAGTTCAAGGTTGCGAAATTCTTTAACCAGTTCCGAAACACCATTTTTTCGATTTATAAATACCTCAATAACGCTGTAATGCTTTTTCAGTTGGTCAGCTGGGAGTTGGCGAATGAATTGCGTGGTTAGTTTTGCTGCCAGCTGTGTGTTGGCAGCTGCAAGTAGTTTAAGCGTGGGTGCAATGATGTCTTTTGATTGCTTTGGGTCGCTCGCAATCGACTTGAGTGTTTCAATGTCTCCAAAGGCGGCGAGCCCCATGATCGCTTGCAAACGAATGTTTCGAGGGAGTTCATTCGAATCCATTGCGACTGTTTTGAGGTCCTTTTGAAGCGATTGGATTCTCCAGGCACCGGCAAGATTCATGGTTGCTGGATTTTTTACAAAATAAGATTTCAGTTTCTCCGGTTCGTAATTCACTCGAACTTTCCGTTTATTAGCAGCGTCGAGTAGCGTCGCAATGATTGAAGAAGTGAGTTTTGGGTTGACGAGACCAAATTCGAATAGCTGTTTCAGTTGGTTAGGGTTGCCACGCTGGCCGATAAGCTGAATGATTTTTTGTTCGTTCTTTTGCCCGGGGAGTGTCTTTAACAGGTTCAGTAAAGGCTCCACCGCACGATCGGAACTGACGACGGAAAGGATTTCGATTAGTGATGCAGGTGAGCCGCTTAATGACGCGCTTTCGAGCTTTTCCAGCCAGGAAGTTTGCGTGTCCTTCAGTGCTTGAGTCAGCAGGAATTTGGTGTACTGATCCTGTTCCGTATCGAAGAACTTAAATAGAGCTTCGGCAGTAGATGGGTCGCAGTAACGTCGCCATGCGTTAATAGCCTCTAGTCTGACTTGAGGGTGTGAGTCGTCGAGCATCGATGTAACCCATGTTTGACATTCAGCGTTCGGCGATAATTTATTGGAAACCATCCGGAGGGTTGCAGCGCGAACGCGGTGGTCAGCAGCGTTAAGTCCGACTTTTATGTGGCGGTTGGACAGCTCGTCGAGAGCATCAAGTGTCCACAGCGCTTCACGCTGTTGTTTGGGATCGGACGAGGAGAGAAGTTTTTCAATTAGTGCCGAAACATCTTCGAAGCGAGCGGTGTTGTTGACCAGGATTCGATTTTTCAATTCGACTCTTGCCTTGAAACGATTCCATTGCTCTGGAAGTTCCATGAACTGGATTAGTTCCGCCGGAGAGGCGATTGTGAAATTGGGAGAGCTAACGAGTGAGCGATCCTTTTGAGTGACTCTCCAGATACGACCGTGCTTGTAGTCACGGCGAGAGTCGCGGAAATCCACTTCACCGTGATTAATAATCGGGTTGTACCAGTCCGCAATGAATAGCGATCCGTCGGTGCCCATTTTTAGATCGACAGGTCGAAATGCCCGGTGATCGGATGACATGAGGTCGGGGAGTTGTTTCGATGTGTAGGCAACGCCCTCGGGAGTGAGCGAAAATCGATTGACTCGATTGCCGCGAAAGTCATTGGTTAACAGATTGTTTTGCCAGCTGTTTTCGAAGTGAGATCCGGTGATGATTTCCAATCCGCAGTGTTTGGGTTGTCCCGGGTTCAGGCCTCGCAAAGTTTGTGAGAATCCCACGGCAGTTTGGTAAGCGATCCCTGGAAAGGCATAGTTGATCCCCCATCCACTAGCGCCATCTGTGGCAAACCCTTGTCCCCAATCGTCGAAAATGTGTCCCCATGGATTGACCAAGCCCCGCATTGATACGCTGGCGGTCACGGTGCGAGGATCAAACCTCCAGATGCCCGAACCAAGCAATCGCTGGACTCCGTGAGGTGTTTCTAAATGGGAGTGAATGTAAATGGATTGATTGAAGTAGACGGCTGCATCGGGTCCCCAACGAAACGTATGGACAATGTGGTGAGTGTCCTCGGTTCCAAATCCAGAAAGAACAACGCGTTTTTGGTCGGCTTTGCCGTCGCCATCCGTGTCAGCGAGGTGAACGACTTCAGTCGAATTCGCCACATAGGCTCCCCCCATTTCATCTGGGAGGACAGCGGTTGGGATTAGAAGGTCATCAGCGAAGACGGTTTTTTTATCAGCTTTACCATCTCCATCGGTGTCTTCAAGGACGACAATTTGATCGTTAGGAATGGCGCCCGGTTTAATCTGTGGATAGATAGGACTGGTTGCAATCCAAAGCTTTCCAGCATTGTCAAAGTTCATGTGGATCGGGTTCGCGACCATTGGTTCAGAGGCAAACAGGTTGACATTTAGTCCCTC
>JAPOIJ010000164.1 GCA_029979005.1 Planctomycetota bacterium
CTGCTGAATCGCAATTTGCGAGACTAAGCAAGGCCATGGCTGTTCCATAAACGCGACCCAATTCGTGTGAATCAACAAAGCAACCATCTAATTCGGGCAAGTTCATAATCAGTGATTTTTGAATTTCTGCACAACGTTTTCGAAGTTCGCTATCTTTAAGACGGCTGATGGTTTCACTTCTTGCACGCATGTCATACCAAAAAAAGAATCCTCCGTAGGCGAGCGTGGAGGTGTGGTCATCGTATTTTAAGGCGATGTCGAGATTGTCGTGGAAATCGAGTGACTTTTTAACCGCGGTGTTGAGTGCTGTCTCACTTGATTTGCCCCAAGCAAAGAGACCGAGTTCGCAAAGTGGCATTCGGCCGGCAGAGGCGGCAAAGTCTTTCTCAGTACCTTCGTTGTTGCGTTTGCGGCGACCGCTACTGTAGGGAAAGGCTCCATTGGCGAATCGATCCGATAAGAGTGATTGCAGGCCTTTTTCAATTTTTTCCGAATCAATTTTGGCACCTAGCGAGTTTGCTTCGGCGAGTGCGACTAGAGCCGTGGCAGTAACAAACGGATTGTTATATTCGTGATACCAACCCCCTCCCCGGGATTGAACGCCCTCAAGCAATTCGACCGTCTTCTGTTGGCTTATCTTTAATTCTTCCGGGGTTACTCCCAGGTTAACCTGTGGTGATTCAAGACAACTGGAGAGGAATCTTAACCGGAAGGCGTAGGCCCAGAGGATTTCATCACGGTCGATGCGATTGATATGAGAGTCATCGGTTGTGAATTCAATTGCCCGTTTGATCGCGTCCGGGAGGCGACGTTTGAGTTGTTCTGGACAATTGGGTCGTTTTAAGGATTCGAGCATCGTCATGCCTGCTAACGCGGTGATGGCGACATGTACATTGGGCAGGCTATCCGTGCCTCCAAAATCATAATCGCTATCGGTGAATCCACCTGACTCATCCTGCATTCCGAGTAAGAAACCGGTTCCATTGTTCCATAGTTCATTTTCCGTGTAGGTGTTGGGAGGCGACGCTGAACCTTCGGAGTTTACACCGGCCATAAACGCTTTTTTGGGTAAATCAATATGAACTTCGAAGCCTCGGTAAAAAGGCCCTGCCCCTTGCGCTTCTGCGGAAGCTTTCCACGCGAGGGGTTCGTTGGGAAATTTTTTGCTAACTGCTGTCCAGATTGATTGTGCTTCTTCATGGCGTCCGAGACGGAAGTTGGCCATTCCTTGGAGCAAGCCCAGTTCACAGCGAACGCTCGACGGCAATGTGTCCTCGGTATCGACCGAAGTACACGTTTGAATCGCCCCCTTGAAGTCGCCCGTTTTATATTGTCTCCATGCGGTCGCAAGAACTTGGGGCGGTGTTGGCATCGGACTGGGTTGATCCAGCGATCGTGTTAATAATTCGCGGAACCACTGTGGGTGCATGGTCGTAATTCGATCGACTTTAGTTTCACACTTACCCTCCGGCTGGAGAATTAAAAATCCTGGTTCGATGAATTTATAAGGAACTAATTGATAGTTGGTTTGTTGTTCTTTGGTGGGAGCAGATCGAACGGGAATATAGTGTTGGTTGATAACCTCGATAATACTGGGCCATGAAAACGGCCCCGAGAGCATGTAGCGATCGATTTCTGTTTTCCGGTCCATGAAGGTTCCCTTCAATGTCGGGACATACCAGAAAATTGGCTTTTTTGATTCCAGAGACTTCTGCACAGCGGTATCAAAATCGGGTGCCCAGTTGACTGCTGAACCGGCTTTTTGGGTTAGGGCATTGGGCGTTAAGCGAATTTTTCTCGTGCTGTTTCTCGTTGCGGCAGTTTGAGCCAACAACTCGATGTTGGTCGGCAACAACCATCCGGCGATCACTGCAGCCCAGAGGAAGGAAATTCTTAGATTAAGGACGTTGGATGAATTAGTTGGGATGCCCATTTTTAGTCCGAGATTAAAGTCGAATTGAGTTCCACGGGGGGAAGATTATTGCCTGCTCCAATACGAATGACCGAGTTGGAGATGCGACACACTTAAGATTAGGGGGAGATTGGGCTGAAATAAAGAGGGATAGCTCGCAATGAGATTGTCGAGGTTTTTCTTTTGTAAAATTAATGATCGAATAGTCGCTTAAAATCACCCTTCTAGGCTCACCAGCGTGCATCCTATTTTACTGCAAAAACGAGGGCTATTTTTGTAAAGCTCTCGGTTCAAATCGGCCGGCTTGTGGGAGATAGAGGCACCGCAGGGCAAGGCGCCCGCGTTTTGATAAATAAAGCCGAAGGAAATGTCCTTTTTTTCGAAAATTTACGAACCACCTTGTCAGTAAATTGACGAAAAGGTACGGTATTCAATCTCTCAATATTAAATTGGCGGTGTAGCTCAGTTGGTTAGAGCAGCGGAATCATAATCCGCGTGTCGGGGGTTCGAATCCCTCCACCGCTACTTTTCTTAACGCGAATCGTGAGTTCGAGCATCGGTTTCTTGATTACCTCGCGCGTGCGGAGCATAAAATCCTTGGGTTAACTCAATCAAGCTGGATAAAGCAGCTTTTTTCCAAAGTTGACTCAATGCCTGACGCGAGTTCAACCGGCCGATCATTCTAATTTAAGCAGCAGATGATTCCCTTTATTTAATCATCAGCTTGTTGCTTTTGTAGATCTTCTAAACCGCCCCCGTTTTCGACATTCGTATAGCCTAGTTTTTCTAAAGCCTCTTTCGCGCGACCTGCGCGACCACCAGCCCGTCAGTAAAGGACCAGTTTAGCGGACTTGTCTTCGGTTACCTCGCCGATGCGTTCAGCAATTTCGGTGTGTGGAATCCAGACCGCGTCTGGCAGGTGACCGGAATCCCATTCCTCTTGAGAACGAACGTCGATAAAAATTTGTTTGGAAGTCGCTGGCGATGCGTCACTCTCTTGAGCGGTTTCAGTGTCGGCTGATTGAGATTCACTGGTTTCCGGGGAGGTGGGGGTGGAAGGCGATGATTTCTGGCAGCCGATTACGGCGAACACAAGCATCGGCAAAAGCAGCACGCGGCATCTTACGATCTTCATAGATGTTTCCTTGAGGAACAAGTAATAGGTCAAACGACGTTATAACAAATAATTGGAATTTGCGAAACTTCGGACGCCAGACGCAGGGACTGCGAGGAAAATTAAAAATAGTTTCTTGTGGTTGTTCAGGGGCTCCGTTTATTATTCGAAATGGATCGACGATACTCAGAATTGATGCATTGATTTCTGCTTGCCGTGTGTGTTGGGGCTAGGCTACGGCGGCAACGGATCTGATTTGGCAGCAGTCGGAAACAACTTTGAGGCGATTGGGACCGTAGCTATTTAAAACTGAAAACCCCAACCTCTTTACCCGACTCCATGTCGTAGTGATTTTCAGGAACGCCACCGTCGGCGGCTCCAACGCTCGCCCTATCATTGAAGTCAAACTTCGGCGATGCGAGTTGCAGCCAACCAGATGTCCCCACGATGTGAGGAGCGGAAACAGAGTCCAATTAATTAGAGAGCTTGGTTTGTGGGAGAGACCAAGTGAAAGTTGCAGTAAGGCTAAATGGCAATAGTTTTTTTTGGCAGAATGTGCGTTAAGCGACGCTAGTCGATAGGCACATTATTATAACTTTGAGACGGTGTCTTTGTTTGCGCCACGATTAGTCGTTTGACGCAATTGGATGTTTGTTCTGTCGGTTTACCTGGGATTCACTTGCTTACCTTGGTTTCGGTCAAGCTCGTTCTAAAATTCAAAAGGTATATTTGTTTTTCTGATTAGAATTCACAGCGGATTGGTAGTGGTTAGCATTGTTGTCTAATTTGAGGCTTAATCGTTCACCACCCTGCGGTTTGTACTCCTTGTAGGGGGGTGGAAGTGGATTTTTGGGTGACTAGGTGTTAAACTAAATCAAAATTAAAACTGAGAGCGATCATGTTGAAAAAAACGTGCTAAGTTTAACCTGTGGAAAATGCGCAGGCTTTTATATGACTCCCCCTCAAATCTGTTGATTTCATGATGTACAAGACCAAGCGGTTCCGTTCGGCATTTACACTCGTCGAATTATTGGTAGTAATCGCCATCATTGGTGTTTTGATCGGTATGCTCTTGCCGGCGGCTCAAAGCGTAAGAGAGGCCGCCCGCCGTACGCAGTGTATGAATAAGTTGCGACAGATAGGTCTCGCAACCATGATGTTTCACGATGCCAATGGGGCGTTTCCACCGGCTCGTTTATACCCCAAGAAAAATGCTCAGGCTCCGTTTGATAAAGGCGGCGATCAGCCTTCATGGCTCGTTCGTATTCTTCCGTTTATCGAACAACGGGCTTTCTATGAAAAATGGGATTTGTCAGCTTCCTACGAAGATCAAGACATCTCGGCAACCGATCAGGTGTTGGATATTTTTCTGTGTCCTAGTCGGCATTCCGTAGATGATGCTATTGTTCCTACGGAAGTGAAGGAATGGTATGTGACCGCGCCGTGTGGATGTGGAGGTTGGGCCTTCATAAAAATTGTTGGTGGTGCTACGGGTGATTTTGCCGGTAACCACGGCGATCTTTCACCAGGTTCGACGGGATCCGCAAACGACTATTATTACGGTGGTAATGGTACTGGCGTGTTGATTTCATCACAGGCCAAGGAAGATACAAGCGGACGACTAAATTGGATTGATCGAATTAATTACGGAAGTATCACCGATGGCTCAAGCAACACCGCACTTGCGGGCGAGCTTCACGTCACTCCTGAAAATATAAATAAAATCCCCTTCAACGGACCAATTTATAATGGCGAAGATTTAGCCGCGTTTTCCAGAATTGGTGGCCCGGGAGTACCAATTTTGCCCAGCAAACAGCAATCCGAATCCTCGGTGCTTGGATTTGGTGGATGGCACCCTGGTGTTTGTAATTTTGTTTTTGCTGATGGAAGTACTAGGTCGATAGCAAACGATATTGATACGGTCAGCCTTGGGAATCTGTGTAATCGGCGCGACGGCGGCGTGGTTGAAATCGAGTAAGTCGAACTACAACAGCAAGGTTTAATCAATTGGCCTGTACTTTAAATAGAAAAGTTCCTGCTCTCCTAGGATTCAAGTGGCTCACGGTCCTGTTGTTTATTGGGCTCAGCCAGGTTCTTGGATGCGGTTCCAATCAAGTTCCAACTCATGCCATCGAGGGTATTGTTGAGTTTGAAGATGGTTCACCGCTAAAGTTCGGGAATATTGAATTTTATAGTCCTGAACACAAGCTTAACGCTCGCGGGAAGATTAATCGTGATGGGACTTTCACAGTCAGCACGTATAGTGAGAATGACGGTGCCGTGGCAGGAAAACAGCAGATTGCAATTCTGCAAATCTCCGGCAATTATCTGACCGAGAAACTAAATGATCAGATTAATCACGATCACGGCCATCTCATTGACCAAGCTCATGGTGATTACCGAACTTCCGGTTTAGAGTTCATCGTTGAGCCGGGTTTAAATCGAATTCAATTGACGGTTCGAAAAC
The DNA here is from genome assembly GCA_029979005.1 of Planctomycetota bacterium. GTDB lineage: Bacteria > Planctomycetota > Planctomycetia > Pirellulales > Pirellulaceae > Mariniblastus. The sequence continues at coordinate 5,494 of JAPOIJ010000164.1, forward strand.
GACGCCAGCAGACCTCCGAGGGTATGCCCAAGCACTAGTTTCTGGCGATGCAACGTCGAGTCCGGCCATCGCAGTAGCCTTCTTGGTGTCGTTAGTGTTAGGTCGAGCGTTTCGTTGTCATAACTCAGCAATCGCTAATTGGATTAGAAATATTTCCGCGATGATTGAGTCGGGTGCGAACGTTTAGGGTCAGAAATTTGACAACTTTCCAAACGAAGGTTCAAATCTGATTCTCCGTCACGACAGCGAATCGAATGGCGATTACGAAGTGACGACGGATCGTCAACGTCTTTCTAAATTTCATCGCAGGCTTGGTAGCATGAACAGATTCTTGAAGTTTTTCATTGCTGGTAGTCTCTTTCTTGTCGGAACTTCCGCATTTGGCCAGGATGAAAATGTTGAATTGGCTAGATTCAATGAAGCTGATTCGGATGGTAATGGAGAGTTGTCGTTGTTGGAGTTTAAAAGCTACGTAGAGGCTAAACTGCCGATGTTCGAGCAGTTCGATCTACTCGCTGAACGATTGGATTCCGATCGGAACGATGCAATCTCGCCGGAAGAGTTTGGCAGGCGTCGGGATGTGGTAAAGGAAGTAATGGCTAATTCGACGCCGGCACCGATGGAATTTGCCGACGAGTTCAATCTTCGATTTTCAAAACAGAAACCATTGGTCGGCGACACAATCGGTGATTTAGTTGCTTTTGATGAGAATGGAGAAGAGCTGGATTTCGCATCGTTGAGAGGAAAGTATACGGTCTTGAATTTCGGTTGTTTGACCTGACCGCCATTTCTTCGAAATGTCTCCAGTCTGGAGACCGTGTATCGTGATTATCGTGACAAGGGTGTGCAGTTTTTTTATGTTTACAAGGCAGTAGAACACCCGGAAGTTAATAACTTCGTCTCCGCGTTGGACATTGAGGAACGTTTAAAGCACATCGCTCACGCCAAAGATCGCTTCCAAACGGAGATTCCCTGGATTTGCGATACTATGGATCATCAGGTCGAACGCGCTTTTGGAGGTGCTCCTAATGGCGGTTTTATTCTTGACCCCGAGGGTAGGATTGTTCGAAAACGATTTTGGGCTAATCCGCAAACGCTACGTGCTGACTTGGAACAGCTGATTGGTAAGGTCGAAAGAATAACCAAAGTGGAAGACCTGCCTACCGCATTTATTCCGGAACCTCGAAAAATTGCCAGTGGTGTAGTGCCTCGTTTGCAATTGCCGGGCAGGATGAGGCCGCTCGATATTCAGCACGTACCGGACGACGATAATCCTTTTTTTGCAAAACTTCGCGTAGAAGGGACTCCTCGTTTATTCAACACTGGAAAGGGTGATCTTTATTTTGGTGTTTATCTCGATCCGCTTTATAAAGTTCACTGGAATAACCGAGCGGGGAAGGTAAAGCTGGTTCTCAAAACGGAAGGCAACGTCATTCTGGAACAACAGACACTGACCAGTTCAGATGTTAAGGTAGATGCAGATGTTGACCCGCGGCAGTTTTTGATTGAGGCGACCTTTAAAGACCAGTCTGCACCATTGATCGCCTTTTTGACCTATACCGTTTGCGATGATGCAGAGACATTCTGCATCGAGTTGACTCAGGAATATCATATCTACGGAAGAGCAAACACGAACCTTGGAACGCGCCCGGGAATTTTTCTCAACGAAATGTTTGCCAATGTTCGCGACATGGATGCCAATGGGGATGGTAATTTGACAACCGACGAATTGCCGCCCGGAAAAGTCTCAATGTATGTCGGCCACATGGACTACAACGCTAACAACATTATTGAAAAAGCCGAGATTGACCGTTTTTGTCAGATGTTCAACAATGGCCGCGGCGTATCAAAGTTCAATGATGGTAGACGCGGACAGAAATAAGTCGTTCGCTTAGTAGCGGGCTATTGCTAATTGTATAAAAAGTAAGCTGGTCGATGAGTAAAGATGACTTTCGTTCTGACAGAGGGAAATCCCAATTGAATGAGAAGTCGGGGCGGCAGCGCAGGGCCGGTGCGTTACGCAAGCGGATCGCGGCGTATTGTTTGACCATTGTCGTTTTGGTTGCCGTTGGCGAGGTGGTTGGGGTTCGGGAGCTCGTTAGAGATTATTTAAAACCGCCGGTTCTGGATCCCTCGGTAATTGAGGGGCGGATAACTGCTTTGGAAGAGGAAGCCCGGGAACGGGTTGGTCTCGAAACCAGAATATTAGGTCGTGGTTTTCGTACACGTCCCAATCAAGCGGGATTTCCAAGTGATGCAGTCTCAATGCCAGTTGATTCTGTTGGTTTGGTCATTGCAGAAGTGCAACCTGCAAATGCGGGTGAGGTAGTGGATGGTGATGGGAAATGTCCCGATTGGATTGAGCTATGGAATCCGGGAGATCGTCCGTTTGATGCCAGTGGTTGGAGCTTGTCAGACAAGCCGGGTAAGCTTGAAAAATGGAAGATCCCGCGGTTGATACTACTGCCAAATGAGCGGATTTTGGTTTTCGCATCGGGACGCGACTTTTACGACGAGAACGAACTTCACGCTAACTTTCGGATTTCGCCCAAAAGGGATTCGCTGTACTTAGTACGTCCCGACGGGACAACGGTCGAGCAAAAAGTATCACTTGGAATTCCGGATGCATCACACGGCGTAACGTATGCCGCATCAGAAACCGAACCGCTCGCGCTGCTTCGGCCAACGCCACTGGAAGAGAACTCAAGGATCGCTGAAGGGTTCATTGAACCGGTGATTTGTTCCGAAGCGTCTTGTGTGTTTGGCGACGATTTAAAAGTTACACTGCGATGCGAAACGGCGAATACTTCGATTCGATATACCATTGATGGAAGTGTTCCCAATGAGCAGAATAGTGAACTCTATCAGCAGCCGCTTGCTATTGATGGGACCTCGGTGATTCGTGCGCGAGCCTTTGGGGAGAGTTTGGTTTCATCGCCGGTCCTCACTCGCAGTTTTCTTAATATCGACGAATTAGTCAATCAAAGTTCGCAACCACAAGGTTTTCCAAATTCCTGGAAAGGTCTTGAGGCGGATTATCAAATGGATCCGCAAATCATTGGAACGCATGAGGCCGCCTTGAGATCTGCGATTAGGAAACTTCCGATCGTTTCCGTTGTAGCGCCCGTCGAATCTCTGTTTGGTAGAAATGGGATTTACTCTCAGCCAATGCTTCGTGGTGGCGAGTGGGAGGTTCCGGCGGTAATGGAGTTCTTGTCTCATCAAGGAGAGGATGGGTTCCAAGCAACTTGCGGGGTTCGCATTACTGGAGAGGAAAGTAGAAGCCCGGATTGGAAAAAGCACTCGTTTCGACTTAGTTTTCGATCCCGTTATGGAATGGCAGTTCTGCAACAGCCTCTGTTTGAGTCGCTAGAAATTGACGGCCTCAACCGAGGGACTGGTCCATTGAGAGAACCCGCTCTGGAGTTGCTCGAGAATGAAGGAGGCCTGATTAATGAGACTCACGGCTTGCAGTCGCGAACGACGGGTCGATTTAAAGGAATAGAGTTCGGAGAGTACGGCGACCGAGACGTCAAATATCTTTGGACAATTGATAAGCGTGGTATCAATTTGGCAAGTGATGAAACTCTTTTTCCGACCCCACGTGGGCATGTCGTGCACACAAACCTCAGTTCGATGGCCTCGACGGGAGGAGAGGCTTGGTTTGATTCGGAAGGTTCCGTGACCATCAACGCAAGGTCCGGGCGATTCGGCTTCAACGCTGGCATGAGTCGGGCGCAATGGGATGCCGCAGTTCGTTTTTGGGAGCATCTAGGATACCGGGTGAAAGCAATCCCCGGTCAAAATAAAACTTCAAGTCTCGTGCTTCGTTCAGGGAGTTATTC
>JAPOIJ010000015.1 GCA_029979005.1 Planctomycetota bacterium
ACACAGGTCTTTCAGCCAGGGCGATGGTAACTCCAGTCTACATTTGGCATTTGTGGGACTCCTTCAGTTTGGTGTTGCGCCTGTTTGAATGTTGATCGCGGACCGTTCGCGTCAGACCGCAGTCCTCCAAATTTCTTCACCCCGTTTCGGGTAAGTTATTTGAAAACAGATCAATTTTGATCTGCCTGCAGACTCGTTTATACTCGGAAGTCCATGATTTGCCAGTAAAGTTTCGTCTGCTGTTTTTGTTTTAGGATCGGGAATGAAATTATATGACCTCGGTGCGAGTTGTCTCATTGGAGCGATTACGCTGATTTTTGCCGTGTGTGGTTCGTTACCAACGCTTGCTTCTGAACCGGCTGAGCGGAATATCGTTTTCTTTATTACCGATGATGAAGGTCCAACGCTTGGCTGTTATGGTGATCCTTTGGCTGTAACTCCCTGCATTGATCAGTTGGCCAAGGATGGTGTTGTGTTTAACCGCGCCTATGCGACGACTGCAAGTTGCAGTGCAAGTCGATCCGTTGTGATGTCTGGACTCCATAACCATAAGAATGGACAATACGGCCACCAGCACCACTTTCATAAGTTTGATTCCTATCACAATGTTGTGTCACTGGCCTTGCCGCGGGTTTTGGCGAATGCCGGATATCGAACGGGGCACATTGGAAAATACCATGTCGGCCCGGAAGCTGTTTATCGGTTTGAAACCTATTTGCGTGGCAATCCGAGAAGTGCTGTTGAGATGGCAGAAAAGTGTCGTGACTTTATTTCAGACCGCTCTGATGATCGGCCATTTTTCTTGTATTTTGGAACCTCGGATCCACACCGCGGTGGCGGGGTCGATAAGACGTCCAAGTTAAAGCTCAAGCCTGATCTTTTCGGAAATAAACCGGAACGAGGGTCTTATCCCGGTGTCGAGGAAGTTTTTTACGATCCTGACAAGGTTACGGTACCTCCATTTCTGAGTGATACAGACGAAACTCGTTCTGAAATTGCTCAGTACTACCAATCCTGTGCTCGAATCGATCAAGGCTTAGGGAGGCTCGTTGAAATATTAAAAGAGGCCGGTGTCTATGATAAGACGCTGATTGTGTTTACCGCTGATCACGGTATGGCGTTTGCCGGTGCTAAAACAACCGTTTACCAACCCGGGTTGCGTGTCCCGTTTGTGGTTCGGAACCCGTATGAAAAGCAACGCGGATTTGTATCCGAAGCGATGATCAGCCACATTGACATTGCTCCAACCTTGCTTGATTTTGCCGGGGGACTCGACCCTGATTTGAACGGCCCTAAAGACTGGATAGATCCGGACGAATACTGGAAGGAAAAAGAGCTGTTTGCCAAAGACAATCGGAGCGGTGGCAATAAATTCCGAAGCTATCAAGGGAAGTCTTGGTTAGGTTGTCTTGCGGAACCGGGAATTGATCATTGGGATTCAATATTCGCCTCTCATACATTTCATGAAATTCAAATGTACTATCCGATGCGAGTCATCCAGGACGATCGCTACAAGTTGATCTGGAATGTTGCTTACAAGTTAGATTACCCTTTTGCCTCAGATCTTTGGGCGGCTTCAAGCTGGCAGGCACAGTTCCTTAAAGGTGAGGACGCTCCGTACGGATTAAAGACGGTAGGGCAGTACATCCACCGGCCAGAATTTGAATTGTTTGATATGAAAAACGACCCAAATGAAGCTTATAATCTCGCCGGAAAACCAGAGTTTGCTGAGTTGCTGAAGACTTATCAGGGAAAGCTGAAAGCGAAACAGCGGAAGCTTGAGGATCCCTGGATTCTCAAATGGAAATATGAGTAAGACAGTTCGTTATTCGGGGTTGGCCGTGTCAGTCTTGGCCGTAGATTTTTCCTTCGTACATCCGAGACTCATGTTGCAGTTCTTCTAGGCTCTCGCCGAGTTGTTTTCGAATTGCCGTCATGAGTGGGTCAGATTTTGCTCCACGCTCACGTTTGGGAGAGACTTCGATTGCTTCGCCGACGTCGAGGATGACTTTTGTTTTGCCATGTATCCGGCATTTGCCAGTGAGGTCTTCTTCGAATTTCTCGAGCGTGTCGATTAGTCGATCGATCGATGGCAGATCAACAATGTAGTTCTCTGGGTAGCAGTCAATTTGTTGAGCAAGATAAGTCTGGCTTAGTTGCTGCCAGCGTCGATCTTTTTCTGCCTGATCAATTTCATCCCGGCTCAACTCGGGGAATATTTTCATTCGTAAATTCTTTACTCTCGATTGAATCCCACCGCTTAATGGCTCGGTTGCACCAAGCCATTCTTTTTCCAACGGAAACATCAGGTGATCGACCATATTGTTTTGTCGTTCTTTCAGAGTCTTTCCCGGCATGGACTGAACATTGAATTCCAGTTCTTTCAGTGTCAGCATTGCGTTCCCGAGTTTTATAATTCGCTCCATGAGGGGCACCGTCGGGTCAGGCATCCACGTGAGTTTGCGTTCTAAATCCGTAAGTACCTCGTTGGCAGTTCTTTCGATGTCTCCCTGGTAAAGGTATTTAATTGCAATGGGATGGACGACAACTTTTTGATCAGTTTTGGCTCGTTTTTTTGCCGCTGTTCTGGCGATGAAACCGGGGCCTTCCATCAGCGCCATCAATCGGTCGTTCGTCCTGCTGGTAGCTCCCGCCGGAAATATCAGCAGAGGGCGTTTGGCTTCGACTAAAACTTTGACGGCATAGTCTACCGCAGCCCGATCGAGTCCTTCTCGATTGACACTGAAGGCGCCCATGAGCCGAACCATAAACGTTTTGAATGCCGACTGGTTAAACAAGTGCCAGCTTGCCATGGTGTACATCGAAATAGGGGCCTCTCGGCAGAGAAAGTACATGGCCACCGGATCGGTCGTGCGCGGGTGGTTGGGGGTTAGCATGATTCCATGCCCTGCATTTACCGAGGCGCGAAGTCGATCAACATTACGGCATTCGTGGTCGATAATGCCGTGCTCTTTTCGAATTAATCGCTGAAACTGCCCAAACCGGGTAAGCAGTCGTTGAGGCCAGTGCCAGGTAATGGGCGGGGTAAATTGGTACGGCTTTTCAACTAGTATTTCATGCATGAGCTATGTATCCGCTGGAACTGGGCAAAGCAGGGGGCTCTTTCGCGTAGATTTTCCCTTACACAGATGCGAAAGCAAGTACAGGGAAATAAACTCAATGGATTTGAGGAAATGCAATGCAGGTTATTAGCGGTAGAGGTTTGAGCTGCACGCCAGTTTGCCCTTTGTGAATAGTGGAGGCAGGCAATGCCCTAAACCATCGCCTGGCTTTCAGCATTTTGATCGGTTAGCGATTTAATCAAATCTTCCGGGGTAGCAAATTGTTTGCGTTTAGTCCGGTTTTCAGTTTCTATCTGGCATTCGGAGATTTTCCTAAATTCATCCTCGTGCCGGAGGAATGCGTCGACGATTTCAGGGTCGAATTGAGAGCCAGACCCAGAGATGATGATCGCCCGGCTTTCGAAGTGACCAAAAGAGGTCTTGTACGGACGCTTTGAAGTGAGTGCGTCGTAAACATCAGCGACGGCTACGATGCGGGCAGACAAGGGGGTCTCTTCTTCTTTGAGTCCATGCGGATAGCCACTGCCATCCCATCGTTCGTGGTGGAAAAAGGCAACTTGTTTAGCTGTGTGCATAAACGAATTGTTTCCGAGTCTCATCTGAATTGCTTCGAGGCACTCCCCGCCGATAACGGTATGTAACTCGATAACAGCCCGCTCTTCCATTGTGAGCGGACCTGGTTTGAGGAGGATGGAGTCTGGAACACCTACTTTGCCAATGTCGTGAAGTGAAGAGGCGAGTCCGAGGTTTCGGACCCATTCGTCATCGAGTTCCTCTCGCCTTGAGGCCACATCTTTTGCGATGATTGTGACGTAGGAGCGGATTCGTTCCAGATGTTCGCCGGTGTCGTTGTCTCTTGATTCTGCCAACTTCGCTAAACCGAAAATAACTGCATTTTTTGTACGCAGTAACTCAGATTCACGTTGAGTCACTTTGCTTTCAAGAACCTCCGTGATCGATTCCGTTTTTTGGTAGGAACGATTTAAGATGGACATGATCAGGCTGATGGAGACTAGGCCTAGTAACAGAATTGCGGTGAACACGAGTTGCTGTGTGTTTGCAATTAAGTCGGTTAGGCCAGTCATCGAATGCTTGGCGGGTTGACCGAGCATCAAGATGGCGTTCAGCTTCGGCAGGAATTCAACACTTACGAAATGCTCCCGACCGGCAATGTCAGCTCGGCCATCGAAATGTCGGTGGCGATTGTTGGGGGCAACCGACCGCAGGAGATCGACTTGAGCTTCCAACGATTTGGAGAGCATGTTTAATTTGATGTTTTCGGGGTCGAAGTTTTCCGGGATCGCAGCTTCGGGGGCACTGCACAGAATCTGTGCGGATTGCGGATTGATTACCGCGATAAAACCACCGTTAGGCACGGTGATGGTTTCAATTTTTTTACTCAGTCTCTCAAGTTCGGAATCCGGGTCAAACTTTTTTGGAGAGCCGGGGGGGTTAAGAGAGCGGGTGACTTGCTGAGCAAGAGTCCGGTTGTCATTGCAAGTTCGTTGGCCAATGGTCTCTTCGGTTTGTGTGTGGAACCAAGACGAAAGCATCATTACTGCAAAAAGCAGTAGAGCGAGTTGTACCGATGAAATGAGGATGACGATTAACCATCCGGGTTTGTTTTTCATTGGAATCTGTGAAACGGGTGAGAGCGGGAAGGTGGGGACTGATATTTGGATATTAGGTTAGCCTTAAATAACTTTTGTGTTGAAAACTTAATTTATGGAGTTTTCAAGTGTGTGAATTCGCGCAATTGTTGGATTATTCCCCTGTATCTGGATTATTGTCCTAACCCCCGGATTGTGCTGGGGTAGTCGTAAGGGTCGTCTGGGTTAGAGCGGTTAATGGAAGGGTAGCTGGTCGCAACTTTCGGCGGGAGTGATGGATCCAATTGTTTCGTCAAAGTGTGATTGGCCGTCGAGTGAGAACCGGTTTCGTTTCGTTTTGCCGAAGGGTTCAAGGAAGTTTTGCAAAGCATATTGGCGATGGTTTGTCAATGTCAAAGCGCTTAAATCTTCGTCGCCGAAACCTTCAGTTGACGGTTGGGGAATTAGCGGGAAGAAGATAGAATTGGCTGCTCAAAATTAATGCTCCTCGGATTCAGATCGTCCTCATATGCCCGCTTCGGATATTGTTGTCAAAGGCGCTCGTGAACATAATCTTCGCGACGTCAGTCTTGTTCTTCCTCGCAATCAATTGATTTGTTTAACCGGTGTTAGTGGAAGCGGAAAAAGTTCGTTTGCATTCGACACAGTGTTCGCCGAAGGGCAGCGAAGATACGTCGAAAGCCTTTCTAGTTTTGCCCGGCAATTTCTCGGTCAAATGCCTAAGCCGGATGTCGATCTGATTTCCGGTTTGAGTCCGTCTATCTCGATTTCACAGAAATCTTCTGGGAACAACCCACGGAGTACGGTTGGAACCATTACTGAAATCTATGACTTCCTCAGGATTTTGTACGCGCGGGTTGGAGAAGGGTTTTGCCCAAAATGCGATAAGCCAATTTCAGCCCAGACGCGTGATCAAATCATTGGGAGTATTCTGCAGTTCAAATCCGGTACAGAGTATTTTGTGCTAGCGCCAGTGGTGCGTGGGCAAAAGGGTGAGCACCGCGATCTTTTTATTGACTTATTAAAAAGAGGGTTTGTTCGAGCTCGAGTCGACGGCGAAGTTGTTTCATTGGGCTCGGAGATTAATCTTGATCGATCAAAGCGACACCATATCGAAGTTGTGATTGACCGATTGACCGCAAAGGCAGGGATTCGCTCGCGTCTTGCGGAATCGGTTGAGTCGGCACTGAAAATCGGCAAGGGAACGCTGATTATTGCTCAGGATAAGGAATTTGGTGATGCTCCAGTGAACCCAGACCTCCAAGACGGTCAGGAAACAGGTGGTGGGAATTCGCGAAAATCACGCGCTAAAAAGACTCAGTCGGTAGAAGGAGATAGAGTTTATTCGGCTGATTACGCCTGTGCTGCCTGCGGGGTTAGTTTCGCACCTCCGACTCCGCAGATGTTCAGTTTCAACAGTCCTCAGGGAATGTGCCCGAGTTGTGACGGCCTTGGTGAGGTGTTTACCTTTGAACGCGATTTATTGGTGTCCAATCCCCAAAAGTCGTTTCAGCAGGGGTGTTTCGATCTTCTCGGGAAGTGGAAAGAGTTGGGGCGTTGGAAGTGCCACATTTATCAGGGGGTAGCCGATACGGTCGAGCGAGAGCAGGGGCTGGAGACAGGGCATCTTCTAGAAACTGCCTGGGAAGATCTAACCGAAGAGCAACAGGATATTTGGTTGTACGGCACGGGGGATTTGAACATCACTTACACCTGGCGAGGTGGAAGTTCGCCGATGAAGTACGGCGGCAAGTTTGCAGGTATCGTCGCCGAACTTGATGAGAAGTACCGAAACACTAACGGTGCGGCAAAGATTCGAAAACTTGAAGAGTACATGGCGGAGGTCCACTGTATCGAATGCGAAGGTGACCGACTCAACGAGCAGGCACGCCATTTTCGATTGGAGACTCAGAATTCCAGATTCTCGAAACAACCGAGTTTGTCGTTACCTCAGGTTTGTGATTTGTCGATTGCCGATGCTCATGACTTTTTCTCAGGATTAGTATTGGATGAAACACGGCAGTTTGTCGCAACCGAGCCGCTGAAAGAAATCCGTAATCGACTTGGGTTTCTACTTAATGTCGGTTTGGAATATTTGATGTTGAATCGAACGGCTCCGACGCTTTCCGGTGGAGAGAGTCAGCGGATTCGATTGGCTGGGCAAATCGGTGCCGGACTCGTGGGTGTGCTTTATATTCTTGATGAGCCGTCGATCGGACTTCATCCGCGGGACAATGACCGTCTGGTCAACACCCTTCAGCATTTGAGAGATCTTGGGAATACCGTAGTTGTCGTTGAGCACGATGAAGACACGATGCGTGCTGCGGACTATCTGATTGACTTTGGCCCCGGTCCCGGCGTGCGGGGAGGCGAGGTTGTAGTCGAGGGCCATCCTTCAGAGATTCTGAAAAATAAGGAAAGCCTGACTGCACGTTATTTGTCAGGTGATCTGGAAATCAAAATTCCAGAAGCTCGTCGAGCGTTTGATTCTGAACGGGTCTTTCGTGTCAAAGGTGCTCGTCATAATAACCTTAAGAATGTTGATGTAGAAATTCCGTTAGGAAAATTTGTCTGTGTTACCGGGGTGAGTGGTAGTGGTAAGAGTTCACTGGTCAACGACATTGTGAAGGAAGAGTTGAGAGAGCTACTTAACGGCGGAATCAGTGAAGCGGGGGAGTTTGACGAACTTGAGGGCGTCGAGCTGATGGATAAGATGATTGCGATTGACCAGTCCCCCATCGGGAGAACGCCGCGTTCTAACCCTGGGACGTACATTAAATTGTTTGATGAAATCCGCAAGCTTTACACGCAATTGCCTGAATCAAAAACCCGAGGTTATGCTCCTGGCAGGTTTAGCTTTAATGTAAAAGGGGGGCGCTGCGAGGCTTGTGAAGGGAATGGTTCAAATAAGCTCGAAATGGATTTTCTGGCAGACGTCTGGGTGACGTGCCCGGTTTGCATGGGGCAGCGATTCAATCGGGAAACTTTGCAGGTTAAGTTCCGCGAGAAATCGATTGCAGACGTCTTGAATATGGATATTCAAGAAGCGATGGGCTTCTTTAAAAATATTCCGAAGGTGCTCACGAAGTTAGAGACTCTGCATGCTGTGGGGCTCGATTATTTGAAGATTGGCCAACCATCACCAACCCTTTCCGGTGGGGAGGCGCAACGAATCAAGCTTGCGAGAGAGTTGGTGAAGCGCAGCACTGGCAAAACGCTTTATCTTTTGGACGAGCCGACGACGGGATTGCATTTTGCTGACATTTCCTTGCTGTTGAAAGTGTTGCAGAACTTTGTTGACGCAGGAAATACCGTGTTAGTGGTTGAGCATAACCTTGATGTGATCAAGACTGCCGATTGGATTATTGATATTGGACCTGAGGGTGGCTCTGGCGGTGGACGCGTGGTTTGTGCTGGGACTCCAGAAGACGTGGCGGCGTGTCCGGAATCTTATACCGGCAAGGCGTTGAAGAAAGCGCTGGCTCCCCGTCCCGTGATTGCGAAACCGGCGAAGTCGAAATCGAAGACACCTGTTCAGGCATCGGAAATTAAGGTGCGGGGGGCGCAGCAGCATAGTCTTCGCACAGTAGATGTTGATATCGCCCGCGATCAGATGACCGTGTTCTGCGGTCCCAGTGGAAGCGGTAAGAGTTCGCTTGCCATGGATACAATTTATGCAGAGGGACAGCGGCGTTATGTCGAGAGTCTAAGTTCTTATGCAAGGCAGTTTGTTAATCAGCTAGAAAAGCCAAGGGTCGAACAGATAGAAGGGCTTTCGCCTGCGATTGCGATTGAGCAAAAAAATCTTGGCTCCACACCGCGAAGTACCGTGGGGACGGTAACCGAGGTTTATGATTATCTTCGGATTTTGCAAGCGAGACTAGGAACGCCGTATTGTCCGGGATGTGATGTGCCGATCGGTACTCAGACCAGCGATGACATCGTTGACAAATTACTTCAGTACAGCGAGGGAACGCGGTTGTTGCTGATGGCGCCCATTTCGCTCGATACTAACCAGACCTACGAGCAGTTGTGGGATGAGATTCGTTCCAATGGATTTGTGCGGGTGCGAGTTGATCAGGTGACCTACGGAATTGATGAAGTTCCGTTGCTTAACCGCCGGTCGCGGCACAATGTTGAAATCGTTGTCGATCGAATCTCAATCAAGAAAGCGTCTCGCGGACGGATCGCCGAAAGTGTTGAGGCAGCCTTGGCCATTGGAAAAGGCGTTTTAACGATCGCTGAGCCGGTTGATAAGGTTTCTGAGCAACATTGGAAAACCGTCAAGCATAGCCAGCATTTATCCTGTGGCTGTTGCGGTCGCAGTTTTGATGCGTTAACTCCGCATAATTTTTCTTTCAATAGCCAGCTTGGTTGGTGTCAGGATTGTGAGGGAATTGGTACACAGACGGGAGCAGATCCGGCGGCGATTATGAATGATGCCGAATTGTCTCTGCGGCAAGGTGCCATTTCACTTTGGCCAAATATAAATTCTGCAGTCTCTCAAAAAATGCTTGAGTCCTGGACGACGGGGACTGGAATTCCGATAGACGTTCCTTTTAATCAGTTAGAAGCTCGCCATCGAAGAATGGTGTTTTATGGCACCGATGATCGCTGGTTTGATGTGGTGAATGGTGAGGGCGAAACGTTGTTCGCGTTCCAGTACAAAGGAGTCTATCCGACGATGGAGGAAGCCTCTCGATTGTCGGCTAACTTGCGTCAGCGGATGCAGTCGTTGATTGGAGAGGTAGAATGTGGTGGATGTGGTGGTAGTCGCCTGCGAGATGATGCTGCGGCGGTTCGTTTCCGGGATATTACGATCGATGGTATCTGCCGGATGCCGATGGGTTTGCTTGCGAAAACGATCAAAAAGTGGAAGCTCGATCCTCGCGAGAAGAAAATTGCCGGTGAGTTGATCCGTGAGATTGCTGCAAGAGTTGATTTTCTGAATGACGTTGGTCTGGAGTATTTGACACTCAATCGAACTGCGGCATCGCTTTCCAATGGAGAAGCTCAGCGAATTCGCTTGGCGAGCCAGCTAGGAAGTGGTTTGTGCGGAGTTCTTTATGTGCTGGATGAGCCGACAATCGGCCTTCATCCTCGTGACAATAAGCGATTGCTCAAGGCACTGCACCGTCTTCGTGACCTCGGCAATACGATGATTGTTGTCGAGCATGACAAGGAAGTGATTGAAAACAGCGATGCGATTTGTGATTTCGGCCCGAAAGCGGGAAGTGGTGGCGGGCAAATTGTTGCTTCGGGGACTCCGGCGGCGCTGGCTAAAAAGCGTGGGTCGGTAACGGGGCCGTATCTTAGTGGTAAGAAGGCCATTCCGATTCCAAGTAATCGCCGCCCTGCCCTTTCGCTCGATCTTGAAGAGCAGATTAAAGCGAAAACAGCGAAAAAGAAGGTAAAGAAAAAAGCCGTTACCAAGAAGAAAACAGCTAAGGCAGCTGCTAAGAAATCCGAGACGTTGGCAAGGACACTCGATGTCGTCGGGGCTCGGCATAACAACTTAAAAGATATCGAAGTTAAGTTTCCACTGGAAACGCTGACCGTTGTAACGGGGCCGAGCGGCTGTGGGAAAAGTTCGCTTGTAAACGACATACTGTTTAAGGCGCTTTCCCGCCGTCTTCACCGATCTACGCAAACGCCGGGCGCCCACAAAGGGATTCGCGGAATAGAGAATGTCAATAAAGTGATTCGCGTTGACCAGACGCCGCTGGGTAACTCTCCATCTTCGAATCCAGCGACCTATACCGGGGCGTTTGATTCGATTCGCGATTTGTATGCTCATCTTCCTGACTCAAAAATCCGAGGCTACACCGCTCGGAGATTTAGCTTTAACGTCCCCGGGGGCCGCTGTGAAGAATGCACTGGGAACGGGCATATTTGTATCGAAATGCATTTTCTGCCGGATGTCTGGGTGCCCTGCGAAACCTGCCAGGGACGCCGCTACAATGAAGAAACTCTTGCGGTTAAGTACAACGGGAAGAACATCGATGATGTGCTGAAAATGAGTTGTGCTGAAGCGGCGAAGCTGTTCCACAATATTCCCAAGATTCGTCGGATTTTGCAGACCTTGTGTGATGTTGGACTCGATTATCTTACTTTGGGGCAAAGCGCACCAACGCTCTCCGGGGGTGAGGCTCAACGCGTCAAGTTGTCTGCTGAATTAGCCCGGCCGGATACCGGTCGCACGATGTATTTGCTGGACGAGCCAACCACTGGATTGCACTTTGAGGACTTGCAGAAACTGCTCGATGTGGTGCAGCGTTTGATCGATATTGGTAATACTGTGGTTCTGATCGAACACAACTTGGATATGATCAAAGCTGCGGATTGGGTTGTCGATTTAGGCCCCGAGGCGGGAGCCGGCGGAGGTAATATTGTCATTCAGGGAACACCTGAGATGGTCGTGGAGTACGCTCAGCGGGCACGGGAAAAGGCTGGCAAATCGGGGAAGAGCAACGCCTCAATGCCAAGGAGTTGGACGGGAGAGGCTCTCGAGCCTGTTCTGGCATCTGATCCCTACAAAAAACGCAAAGTTTATGATCCCTCAACGGATGATCGGTGGAAGAAAGGGGATATGGATATCGAAGACGTCGGTGCCAATGCCCAGATGCCGTGGGAGTCCGATGGGCGGCAATGGCATACCAAGGATCGCGTTGGAAGAGCTGGAGAGCCCGTGAAATGGGACGGCGAAGTTCTTGCACGTGTGGTTGACTATATTCAGCAACACGAGGGCTTTGGCGAAACTAACTGGAACGACAGATCAACGGTTTCGATTCTGGGAACTAAGAAGAGTCAAGGTTCATTTTTGGAAGCATCGACCGGGGATCCCTGGTTTTTAAAGATGAAATTCCGCGCCAGACCGAAGACCTTTAGACGGGAAGATCTGGTAGACCAGATACCCTTGCTGAGGCCCAACGACATGGAAGATGTGCCGGTTTATGGGAATGCCCCGCGAGTAAAAATTGCGACAGGAAAAGCATCGTGGCAGGAGATCGAAATCAAAGTTCATACACTTGCTGAAATCGATATCCCCGGTTTTTGGAGTTTTCTGGATGAGGCAATTGCGAGCTTTCGAAATCGAGCAGAAGCAAAGCCAATCGACGTGAAAGCTGAAACTCCGTGGGCAAAACTGGGTGAAAAATGGCATTTAATGCGGAAGGGATTTGCCGGCGGCACCGAGATTTCCTGGGAACCGGAGGTGCTCGAAACACTTCACCAAGTAATTCAAACGGCGGTTCCTGACGGAAAATTTGTTTGGGGAAATGAGCAGGTCGTCGAAATCTTTCTCCCGAGTCAAGAGAGGCCCTGGGCGAGCATCGAGACAAAGAAAAATGATGCCGTTAAATTGCAATTGTCCAGTCCCGTCGATGCCGGCGGGATCAAATCGATTTCCGTTTTTGAAGAAGAACCGGTCGTGAGAACTGAGGATGGATTCGATTTGGTGGAAATGAGTTTCTCTCAAATTGAACAGGTAAGTAGTGAAGAGTTGAAGAGTTTCCTGGTCGAGCATGCAGCGTCGATCCCTCACTAGGGATTTGAGCTTTGCTTTTGACTTTGTATTTCAATTGAAGTTGGTTGTTTGCGTCTTTCAGAATGATGATCCATGAGTAATTCCATTGTAGCGCAGGTTCCTAAGAACCTCCTTTTTCAATACCGTGTCGCCTGTAAGAGGTTTCCCGGAAAACCAGGTGGGAAGATTGAGCTCACCGAAGCTTTTCGGATTCCTAACTTCGGAGCTTTTGAGGGGCAGGTTGACTTCGCTGATATGCGAGTTGGCTGGAGTGAAGAGGGACTGTTTTTGCGTTTAGAAGTAAATAAAAAAGAGCAGTCGCTTTGGTGCCGCGAAACTCAGTTGCTTGATAGCGATGGTCTCCAGGTCTGGATTGATACACGGGATGTGCACAACGTTCATCGCGCGTCCAAGTTTTGCCACTGGTTTGTTTTGCTGCCAAGCGGTGGAGGAATAAGAAACGAAAGTCCCATGGCTTCAATGCTGAAGATTAATCGAAGTCGAGATGATTCACCGACAATTAACCGTTTTAAAATTGACGTAAAATCGAAAATTACAAAACAGGGTTACTGTTTAACTGCGTTTATTCCCGGCAAAGCACTCCACGGTTGGAATACGGATGATCATCAGTTTATTGGTTTTAATTACGCAGTAAACGATCGCGAACTAGGTTGGCAGACGCTGGCCATGGGTCCTGAGTTACCTATTATGGAAGATCCCAGTCTGTGGCAAACGCTGCACCTGATCGATTGACATTATTCTGTCCAAACTTGAGCTTGCGAAGTGTCACTTAGTCTTCGAAACAGAACAAGTTGTTTTCACCACGAATGAAAATCTGATTTCCAGCGAGAGCGGGTGTGGCGTCAACTGCCTCGCCGAGATCGTTGGTCGCGGCAACGCTTAGTTCGTTCCCGTGATTGAGAACAATTGTCTTGCCGCTTCTGCCGGTGATAAAGACGTGCCCGTTGGCGGCCACCATCGATGAGTAAATTGAGCGAATTCCATCCAGGCGTGAGGTTTCAATGATGGTCTTACCGGTTTTTGCATCGATCGCCGTTAGGACGGCGGAGCTTGATTTGGAGCCGTAAAGGGTGCCTTCGTAAAGCACGCCAGTTGGAACATAGGGGCCGATGTCACGGGTATTCCAAAGGATTTTATCGGTATCGGTAATGTCTCCTCGGCTGTCCAGCGGTATTGCATAACAGGCCGAGTTTCGGAAACCGGTCATGCAAATCGCGAAGTCATCGAGGATAATGGGGGTTGGGATTGGGTTGCCGGTTTGGCCGCCGCACTCCCAAAGAAGTGATCCATCGGCAAGATCGTAACTTTTCACTTTCGTCGCATTTGCGATGACTTGCACACCACCTGCATGTTCGACAATCCGCGGAGTGGCCCAGCCGGTAGGTTCCACACGGTCTTTTTTCCAGATTGTCTTGCCAGTTGTTGCATCCATGGTTTCGATAAAGGAATCTCCCTCGTGATCCCAGATGACGCAAAGTTTGTTCTTGAAAAGAGCGGGAGACGCGCCTTCGCCGAAAGAGTTTCGCGTTGACATTTTTCCAAAGTCGCGTTTCCAAACGAGCTTGCCATTCATGTCAACGCAGAACAGGCCAAAGGAACCGAACGAAGCATAAATGTGTTTTCCGTCGGTGACGGGAGAGGCCGAACAGAAGGTGTTGGTGCTATGTTTGCCTTCGTGAGGAACTGCTTCAGTTAGCTTCGTTTTCCATTGAACCGTTCCATCGTTTCGGTTGAGGCAGAGCAGGTAGAATTCGTTAATCGTCGTTGGCGGTGTGCCGCGTCCAAATCGACCGCGGGACCGTCCTCCGCCCGGTCGGCCTTGTGGCTGTGTTTCCGGAGGCGGTGTTGCTTTTTCACCGGAAGGCGTCTTGCCAGTGTCAACCGCGGTCATGAGATAGACTTTGTCCTGCCAGACAATTGGACTTGAGCTGCCTTTTCCGGGGATCGGTGTTTTCCACTTTAAATTTTCACTGTCACCACTCCACTCAATTGGTGGCTTGGCTGTTGTTGAGACACCGTTCCCGGTGGGGCCGCGAAATTGTTGCCAATTGGATTCGGCGTCTTGAGCGAAGGCGCCGCAGTTTAAAGAGACGAAGCAGAGGACGCAGAGTGTAAAGGAGAACAGTCGTGGAAAGATCGTCATGTTATGTTTCCGATTGCAAGGGGTGGTCAACAAATTTCGCGAACGAAATCTTTTCGAAGTTTTAGCAAACTGAATTGAGGGACGCAAAAGGGGTAGGCGTTCGAATAGAGGGTAGGTTTTTGATTTCATCGGCGGTTCTACACACGCTTAAATCAAATGTTAATGACTTATTATTTTGCTTTTACCTGAATTTTTTTTTGATCATCTGAATTCAATTGCCGGCTCCCGTTTTGACCGTGGTCCTACATTTAAACCGACGTTTTTGTCAAGTTTTTAAGTTCGGTGAAATGGGAGACATTAATTGAATTTGCGCGGGACTCCGATTGATTTTAGCCGATGGTTTTTCTAACCTTTGAACTAATTAACAACCTACATAATCGTAAATGCAGCGACTTTAAATGACTGACGATAAAAAAGATCGCCGAGAATTTCTCGGTGTAGCCGGCGTGGCGGCGGCCACGGGTATTCTATCGGCAAAAGCTGGAGCGCAAGAGCCGGCGGCGACTGAAGGTGTTGCTGACCCGAGTTCCTATTTTCAACCTAAATCGTATTGGGAGGAACGCATCAAAGCGCCCGATGACGGTAAGAAATATGGTTGGTTTATTGACACGCGTCGCTGCTTTGGCTGCCATGGTTGCGAGGTTTCATGCAAGGCAGAAAACGATGTTCCTCTGGGTAACTACATTCGTCAGACGTTTTTTCAAGATGTTGGAGAGTATCCAAAGGTCGCGAGAATGTTCTTGCCAATGGCGTGCCAGCATTGCGAAGACGCGCCTTGTATCAAGGCTTGTCCATGCGGTGCGCTCCACAAGCGAGAGGGAGGAAGCGTCGTCATTGATTATGAGAAATGCTGCGGACATGCGACCTGTGTCGAGGTCTGTCCCTATGGAGCGATTTACATTGACCCTGCTGCAAATCAAGCGGTCAAGTGCCATAATTGCTATCATCGAATCGATGAAGAAATGGAACCCGCTTGCGCTTCGACTTGCCCATCCGATGCGATTCACTTTGGTGATCTAAATGATCCAAATTCCAAAGTCTCGCTGGCAATGAAGGAGGCGGGTGAGAATGATGTTGAATTGGTGCAATTGCGTGGGGAGAAGGAGACCAAGCCGCGAATGTGGTTTGCTGGTCCTGCTGCGGCGCGGATCGAGCCACGCGTGCCACGTGAAGGCGAGTCGTACAACAACGATGCTTATAATATCTATAACTGGAAAGACTAAATTCAATTGATTTTGTGTCGCGTGACTGGCAGTCGATCCAGTTTCCTGGTTTTGGGAATGCGTGCACGATTGCAAGTTGCTCTTAAGACCGCCTGATTTTATTAGGCTAAGTACCAAAATAAAAAGATAAAGAATAATGACTAGTGATTCTTCCCGCGATTCAGTGCAGACTCGACGTAGGTTTTTACAGTTGGGAGCAGCAACCGTTTCGGCTTCCGTTTTATCGGGCTGCACGCAAGAGAAGACCATCCAGGATCCGCAACCTATGCCGTCCACCGGGGCGACTCAGGAACAAGCTGGAAGCAACGCACCACCGCAAGGAATTGACCTTGAAAAGTGGAAAAGGTTAAAAGGGGAGGCCTACCCCGAGGGTACAGAAAATACTCCGGGAGTTTGTCCGCTGCCCGGCCCTAACGCAAAACGGCAGTGGCCCGATCCCAATAAATACAAAGATACAAAAAAGGTCCCTGGCATGTGCCAGTTGTGCAGCACGATCTGTGGGATCGTTGGGCACGTGAAAGATGGACGCATTATCAAACTGGAGGGGAACCCGAATGATCCTAACAGTCGCGGACGACTGTGTGCCCGTGGACATGCCGGGTTAAATCACCAGTACCACCCCGAGCGATTACTCTATCCCATCAAGCGGGTTGGGAAGCGCGGCGAAGGGAAATGGAAGCGATTGACCTGGGATGAGGCGCTTAACGAAATTTCAACCAAGCTTAAGCCTATTCGGGATTCCGGGAACCCTGAGAGGTTTGCGTTCCATCAGGGACGTCAGCGATCCAAGGACGCACTCAAACGTTTCTTGGATGCGTTTGGAACAAAAACACAGCTATCCCATCGCAGTTTATGCAGTGGTAACCGGCGCGCGGCGAATCTAGCGTACTTGTGGGAGTCAGACTGGGATTTAAACGACGTCGAAAATTCTAAATACATCTTGAATTTTGGTTCTAATGCCTTTGAAGCGCATCAGGGGCACATTCCGTTTGCGAACCGCATTCAAAACGGCCGGTTTAAAAATGGTGCAAAGATGGTGACCTTCGATGTCCGTCTTTCCAACACGGCGGGTGCTAGTGACGAATGGTTCGCTCCGTTTCCGGGAACAGATGG
Organism: Planctomycetota bacterium; assembly: GCA_029979005.1. Classification (GTDB taxonomy): domain Bacteria; phylum Planctomycetota; class Planctomycetia; order Pirellulales; family Pirellulaceae; genus Mariniblastus. Next base: position 16,719 of record JAPOIJ010000015.1, read on the forward strand.
TGCTGTTGCTTTGGCAATGTGTCAGACCATTCTCGAGGAGGGCGTTTATGATGAGAGCTTTATTAATAGCTGGACAACGAGCAGCATTGATGAATTAAAATCGCACCTCAAGGATTCAACGCCGGAATGGGCTGAGGCCATTTCAGGTATCCCGGCAGCAGATATCAAAAGAATCGCTTTAGAGTTTGCGGCAGCCGCACCGGCGGCAACCACGATGTGCAATCGTGGTTCATCTGCTCATCTGAACGGGTTTTATAACGATCGCGCAATCGGCCTCCTCAATGGCTTGGTCGGAAGTGTTGGCAAAAAAGGTGGGTGGTGTTGGTCGCCATGGGGTGGCCTGGATCCGATTGTAAAAACCCCAGCGATGCCACCGTCAGCGAAAACCTGGAGCGTTCTTGAAGATCCACCCGAGTATCCGCTGGCCAATGTTTGGAGACGAATGCGTGTCGGTGAAATTATTTACCTCTACCTTCTGCAAGAGCGAACAAAAATTGATGCGTACATGACCTATAATCTTGACGCGCCAATGACCTGGCCGGAGGAGAGTCTGACGAAAGATGTCATGTGTGACGAGGAGCTAATTCCTTATCACATTTGCATCAATCCGTTTTACAATGAGACGGCTCATTATGCCGACATCGTGCTCCCGTGGACGACTTATATGGAGCGTTGGGATTTAGATGCCCGTGCCAGTTATAACCTGCGACCCTACGTTGGAATCCGGACACCGATGGTCGAACCTTTGGGCGAGGCAAAAGACGTTCGCTGGATCTTCCCCGAGATTGCCAAAAGAATAGGTGGCGGTATGGAAGACTGGTATCAAGAATCTGAACAGGAATATATGGAGCAGTGGGCTTCTACAGTGCCAGTGAATCCAGAAACCGGGAAATCTGGTTTGACGCGATTGTTGGACGAGGGATGCTGGGAGAACACGGAGATTGAGCCGTTTTACGAACCCCATTTGCGACCACTCTCGGATGAAGACTTGGCGGGAAGTGAAACCAATCCAGAAACAGGAGTGATCACGAAAGACGGAACCGGCATCGGGATTATGATGGACGGTAAACCGGTTCGTGGGTTTAAAACACCGAGTCGTAAGTTTGAAATTCGAAGTGTCTTTTTGAGCCAAACGGGCTTGAATAAAGACACCTCCGAACTCATTAAACTGTCGAGCATGTCAAAGACAAAGCCCCGCCCCGAACAGCATAAGAAATTTGATGTTGTCATCGACGAGATGCCGATCTGGATGCAACCGGAGGAGCATCGTGATTTGAACGAAGACCACTTGATCATGACATCGTTTAAATGGAATGTTCACAATCATGGCCGAACCATGAACTTGAAGTGGCTCGCTGAGATTGTTCACAGCAATCCGGCATGGTTGAACCCTAAAACGGCCGCGAAGTTTGGTTTGAAGGATGGTGACTGGATTGAGCTGACGGGCTATTTCTCAAAAATGCTAGAAAAATCAAATCCAAACCTGATGAGTGATCACTATGAGAAAGATTCTGAAGGTCGCTTGATTGCCGGAACAATGCGAGTGCCAATTGTGACGATGCCCGGAATTCATCCAAGTGCAATCGCCATGAGTAATAGCTGCGGGCATTGGCAATATACGAACGTAGCCCAAGCTAGAAAGGCGCCGAGCGATAATGGCGCGGCCGATGGTTCGGTGTCTCAGGGAAGCGATTCTACGACCTATCGGGATCCGGATTGGGAGCGAAACATGTGGTGGGAAGATAAATCGAATGGTGATCCCACAATGTGGAAGCAGAATACCGGAAACGGCTGGAATCAAAATCGAATCATGCCGATTGCCCCGGATCCGATTACTGGCCAACAAGCGTTTCATTCAACAGTGGTAAGCATCAAGAAGTTGGTGTGAGCTGAGTTGGTGGAATAAGCGCGATAGCAAAACTTCGGATTGCTCCTGCCGGGGAGCAACCAAGTTGCATTGAAGAAGACTGATTCTGTCGATCTTAGGTTAGACATAGGCTAAGATGACGGGTGCGCCGGTCGTCGATGATTGATCATTACGATGGATGTTTCTCCCACGCCCAACCTTTTCACTGGAATCTAAGTTATGCCCAACGATATTGAAATTGCCCGACAATGTCAGCTTAAGCCGATCGGCAATATTGCTGGGCAGCTTGGAATTGACGTTGCGGAGATCGAGCCGTACGGACACTTCAAAGCGAAACTGCCGTTGAGTTTAATTGACGCAGACCGGGCTCAGCAAAGTAAATTAATTTTGGTGACGGCAATTTCTCCCACTCCAGCGGGCGAGGGGAAGACGACCATGTCGATTGGTCTGTCGCAGGGCCTTAACCGAATTGGAAAGCAAACGACCGTGGTTTTGCGAGAGCCTTCGCTTGGCCCGGTCTTTGGAATTAAGGGGGGAGCAACCGGAGGTGGTTGGTCACAGGTTTTGCCTATGGAGGACATTAACCTGCACTTTACGGGTGATTTTGCAGCAATTGAGAAAGCGCACAATCTACTTGCCGCGTTAGTTGATAATAATTTACAAAGCAAAAAACGATCGCTTGGAATCGACCCGAGAACCGTGGTTTGGAAACGGGTATTCGATATGAATGACCGAGCTCTCCGAGATATCGTGATTGGATTGGGCGGAACGGGGAATGGGGTTCCGCGCGAAACGGGATTCGATATCACTGCTGCATCCGAAATTATGGCGATTCTCTGTTTGAGTACCAGTTTGAGCGATTTAAAGGCGCGGCTAGGGAATATTTTTATCGGCTTTACACGCGATCGAACCCCGGTTTACGCGAGGGATCTAAACGCAAATGGCGCGATGGCGGCGTTGATGAAGGACGCGATCAAGCCGAATTTGGTTCAGACGATCGAAGGGACGCCTGCAATTATTCACGGAGGACCGTTCGCTAATATCGCTCAGGGAACCAATTCGGTTTTGGCCACGAAAATGGGCATGACGCTCTCTGATTACGTTGTTACCGAAGCTGGTTTTGGGTCAGATCTTGGAGCTGAGAAATTTTTTGATATCAAGTGTGCGGGGTCAGGATTGTCACCCGACGGAATGGTCTTGGTGGCTACGATTCGGGCGCTGAAATACCATGGTGGAGCTGATCTAAAAACACTGGCCGAGCCGAATGTTGATGCGGTTGATCGTGGATTGATCAATTTAGAGAAGCATTTGGAAAATACGAAATTATTCAAGATCCCCGCGGTTGTGGCAATTAACCGGTTTACGACCGATACCGATGAGGAGATCGAGGCCGTGCGGGCGCGATGCGAGGAGCTAGGGTTCGAGGCTGTGATTGCCAATGTCTGGGCAGAGGGAGGGGCCGGTGCTGAGGATCTAGCAGCAACGCTGGTTTCAACCATGGAATCTCAGCCGGGAGAATTTGCACCGCTTTACGATTGGGAGCAGCCTGTCACTGAAAAGATAGAGAAAATTTGTCGGGAGATTTATGGCGCTTCGTCGGTAGACTATTCCTCTCGTGCTAGAAAAGACTTGCGGACAATTAAAAAGCTTGAGCTTGAAAATTTGCCAATTTGTATGGCAAAAACACAAAAGTCGCTTTCTGATGATCCAGCGAAAATCGGAAGGCCAAGTGAATTTGAAATCACGGTCCGAGAAATTGAAATTGCGGCCGGGGCGGGTTTTCTGATTCCAATTACCGGTGACATGATGAGGATGCCCGGGCTTCCGTCTGTCCCATCCTCTGAAAATATTGATATCGATTCAGACGGCGAGATATCCGGATTGTTTTAACAGTGATTTTTCCATGTGAGTTACTAGCGGTGCTATATTGCTAAAGCTCTTATTCCAATAGCCATGCGAGCCTTGAATGCAGTTGCCTAAGAATGTCCTCGGTACCGAGTTGAGATCATGTTGTACTGCGCCTATGACCGGTTTTTACCGTGACGGATACTGTCGCACCGGGATCAGCGATAAGGGGCTGCATATCATTTGCTGTGTGATGACGGAGGAGTTTCTGGCGTTCAGCCAGCAAGTTGGCAACGATCTTTCAACTCCTATTCCCGAATATGGTTTTCCCGGCTTGCAACCCGGGGACCAGTGGTGTCTGTGTATGTTGCGTTGGAAAGAAGCACTCGAAAATGGGTGCGCTCCACAGGTTGTCCTCGAGGCGACCCATATGTCGGCAATTGAATTTGTTTCGATGGAAGATCTGAACGAGCATGCCTACGAGGGATAGTGTTTAGGACAGGATTCTGGGGAAGAAAGTCATCCTAATCGTTTCAGGTGCAAGTTTTTTAGGAAAAAAACCGTCTTGGACCATCGCTTTTTTACAAGCATAGAAATTGCCAGTTAAGAATAATTGAGCCTATCTTACGACACAGCAATGTTGGAGACGGGCATGTCTACGAAAACGGAACTGGATTTAACAACCCTTGCGGATCAGGCCATTGATTTGGCGGCCGAGATCCTGAACGCTTCTCGCGACAATGAAACTTCCGAGGAGCGTAAGCGGTCCGCGATGATGGCCCGGATGATGCGCGATGAGCCGGGCAAAAAATTTACGATCGCCATGGCTGATCAGGTCTTGCGAATCCGACGTCCAGCGAGAGCTGCTGATCGGATGAATCGTTTGGTAAAAGACTACGGCGTTCCTGCCTATTTCTCGGGAATAGACCAGTCTGCACTGAGAGTTGGGAATGAACTGGCAAGCTGGTTTCCCAATCTATTAATGCCTCTGGTTACTAAGAAAGTCCGGAACGATTCTGAGCATGTCATCATTTCGGCTGAAGATAAGGAGTTTTCCAAGTACCTTCAAACTCGAAGGCAGCAGGACATTCGAGTTAATTTTAATCAGCTTGGCGAAGCTGTTTTAGGAGACAAGGAAGCTGACCGGCGACTCAGAGATAATACCAAACGGTTGTTGGACCCGGGCGTAGATTATATTTCGATTAAGCTCTCTGCAATCGTGAGTCAGATCAGTCTGACGGGCTATGCGAACACGATCGAATTGATAAAACCGCGTTTGCGATCAATTTATCGGGCCGCGATCGAGGGCGGGACGCCAGCAGCACCGAAATTTGTAAATTTGGATATGGAGGAGTATCGGGATCTTCACCTGACCGTAGATGTATTTAAATCGGTTCTTGGAGAACCTGAGTTTGATCAGTTCGAAGCGGGGATCGTTTTGCAGGCTTATCTGCCAGACTCCTTTTGTGTGTTGCAGGACTTGACGCGTTGGGCTCAAGATCGCCGTGAGCGCACCGGAACGGGAATCAAGATTCGAATTGTCAAAGGCGCTAATTTGGCGATGGAGCAAGTAGAGGCATCGCTTGAAGATTGGCCTCAGGCACCCTATCAGAGCAAGCTCGAGGTAGACGCAAATTATAAACGAATGCTCGAGTACGCATGCCGTCCCGAAAATGCCGCGGCGGTTCGGATCGGCGTCGGGAGTCATAATTTATTTGATATCGCATTTGCAATGTTGTTACGTAAGCATTTTGGTGTTGAAGAGCGAATCGAATTCGAAATGCTCGAGGGAATGGCGAATGCTCAATCGAAAGAAGTGCAGGAAAGAACCGGGGGAATGTTAGTTTATTCTCCAGTCGTTTTAGATGCAGAGTTTGAGGCTGCAATTGCCTATCTCGTTCGTCGACTTGATGAAAATACCGCTCCCGGCAGTTTTCTTGGTGCGCTGTTTGCCTTGCGGGAGGGAAGTTCGGAGTGGAAGCGACAGTGTGATGCATTTCGACAATCGGTCCTTCTGTCGGGTGAGGCAGAGTTGTCATCAGTTCCAAACCGAGTTCAAGATCGGTTGAGTGAAACGCCAATTCCCATGAGCGAAACGGATGCATTTCACAATGTTGCGGATACTGATTTTTCCTTGCCTAAAAATCGGCAATGGGCGACAGACATTTTGACGAAGTGGAAAAATCACGAGGTGGCTCCGATTCCGATTCAAATAGGTGGGGAGTTTCATCGTGAGTTGTTGACGGGACACGGTAAAGATCCATCGCGGCCTGGTCATGAGGCGTATCGATTTTGCCAAGCCGATCAGGATGCGATTGAGGCGGCGTTGAAGACAGCGGTCCAGTCACAACCAGAGTGGGAAGCATTGGGGATAGAAGCGCGGGCGTCTGTTCTTAGAAATGCCGGTAGCGTGATGGCGGCGAATCGAGCCGATACGATTGGCGCGATGTTGCTGGATGCGGGAAAGAATATTACCGAAGCTGATGTTGAGGTCAGTGAGGCAATTGATTTTGCCAACTACTATGCAAAGAGTATGCAGGCCGCTGGATGGAGCGATGGCACGGTTGGGCGAGCTTGCGGAGTCGTTGTGGTAACGCCACCCTGGAATTTTCCATTCGCTATTCCTGCCGGAGGAGTGCTGGCCGCCTTGGCAGCTGGGAATTCGGTAATTCTAAAGCCTGCTCGTGAGTCCGTATTGGTGGCGTGGATGTTGGTGCAACAGTTGTGGGAGGCCGGTGTTCCTAAAACGGTGCTGCAGTTTGCGCCGACGGTAGATGGGAAGACGGGGAAGTATCTAGTGTCCGATTCCCGTGTCAACGCAGTCATTCTGACGGGAAGTATTTTTACAGCGAATCTGTTTCAGGAGTGGCGGCCTGAACTGCGGCTTTACGCCGAGACTAGTGGTAAGAACAGTTTGATCATTACGGCTGCAGCTGATTTGGATCTTGCGGTCAAGGATCTTGTCCGTGGCGCGTTTGGTCACGCGGGGCAAAAGTGCTCGGCGACGAGTTTGGCACTGGTGGAAAGAGAAGTTTACGAGAACCCGAAATTCATCCAGCAACTCAAAGATGCGGCTGAGAGTCTGACGGTAGGTGGTTCCTGGAATGCCTCCGCGACGGTCACACCGGTTATTCGTAATCCGGACGAGTACCTTGAAAAGGGGCTCACCCAGTTGGAGCCGGGGGAGACTTGGCTGGTCGAGCCGAAAATGATCGACGAGAATCCCTGTCATTGGAGTCCGGGAATTCGAATGGGTGTTAAGCCGGGGAGTTGGTATCACTCGACAGAATGTTTCGGACCCGTGCTTGGGGTGATGTGTGTCGAGGATTTCGAAGAGGCTATGGAAGTGCAAAACAGTAGTGCATTTGGATTAACTGGAGGCCTCCATTCACTGGATCCGAATGAAATTGCTCAATGGCGTGAGCGTGTCGAAGTGGGCAACGCTTATATTAACCGCACAACAACGGGGGCAATTGTCCGACGACAGCCCTTTGGCGGGTGGAAAGATTCTTGTGTGGGGCCGGGACCCAAAGCGGGCGGGCCAAATTATGTGTCGACGTTTTTTGATTGGACTGAAGAACACTTGCCAGAATTGAGATCGCGGCCAGTTGCCGAAACGCGATCTGTTTTGAGTCGACTGAAGTCGATGTTGGGTACGCCCCATGTAGCACGATTGGAAGCTGCAGCGGAGAGTTATGCCTATTGGTGGGACAATGAATTTTCGATTGAGCATGACCCTTCGCAAATTCATGGTGAAACGAATCATTTTCGTTACCGCCCCCGCCCTTGGCACATGCTTCGGTTTTCTGAGGCCTGGAGCGGAGACAATGCAATTGGCTCCTCATTGATCGCACTGGCCTGTCATACGGTGGGGACGCAATTGTTGTTGAGTGCAGCGGCACCGGATCAAGCATTGGAAAAATTTGCCAAATCAGTCAGGGCAAAACTCGTGATTGAAACAAGTGAGGAACTGGTGGAACGCCTTCGGGAGATGGAGGGTGGAACGTTGAGGTTTTATGGGGGCTGTGATCGTTCTCAATTTTCTCCGTCTTCGATCGGTAACTTGCCAATTCTCAATTCGTCATCATTAGCCAATGGACGAATTGAATTGTTAAACTACCTAAAAGAACAATCGATTTCGGAGACGGTTCACCGGTACGGTAATCTATTCGAATAGCCAGATAAAAAATTGAGAGGGGTATCTCACCGAATTTGCTGTCGTGAAATAAGGGCAAATTCGAAACACGGGGTTAGTAATGGAAATGTCGGATTTGTTCGCCTCGCACGCTAATGTCCGTCATCGCTTCGATGCCAATTTCGATGTGTTGGTCGACCCAGGTGTTGGTTACCTCCCGATCGGAAGCCCGAGTCTTGACACCTTCCGGCGTGGTGGGAACGTCGGAGACTAAAAGTAAGGCGCCTCGCGAAATGGAGTTATAGTGTCCGACGATGAACAAAGTTGCGGTTTCCATATCGATTCCAATACAGGTTAGTTTTTGGAGTCGCTTGCGAAACTCTTGATCGTGTTCCCAGAGGCGGCGATTGGTGGTGTAGATCACCCCTGTACGGTACTCAAGGTTGCGGCTTACTAAACTCTCGGAAACAAATTTGTGCAGTTTGAAAGACGGGAGTGCTGGAACTTCAGGGGGCAGGTAGTCGCCACTGGTTCCTTCCCCTCTGACTGCAGCGATCGGCAGAATGAAGTGGCCAATTTCTGAGGATGCTTTTAAGCCCCCGCATTTCCCAAGGAACAGCACCGCATTTGGATTGCGCGCTGAGAGAAGATCCATAATGGTTGCCGCGTTGGCGGAACCAATTCCAAAATTAATAATTGAAAGGCCTGACGAATTGGTTGCGGCCTGCATCGGGCGTCCCTCTCCATAGATTTTGCAACCAAATCGGTCTGCAAATTGAGTGACGTAATAGTCAAAATTTGTCAGCAAAATATTGTCGCCAAATTGATCAATCGGCATTCCTGTATATCTTGGAAGCCAGTCTTTCGCAATTTCGAGGCGGTCAATATTCAGGTTGGTATCCATCATTAGCTCCATTGCGGGGGGCGACGCACTAAGATCCTTGGAAATAGAGTTCTGGATAGAATTGTCGAGCTTAATTTAGGTCGAGTAGTTCGCCCAGCTTATGACTTAAACATAGAAGAATCGGCTGCGGTTTCAATCGATGTAGGAAAAATGCAAAGGGTTGGTGTAGTTTGGATGCCGCTGAGTTGCTTGGGGGGTGCAATGGTATTCCTTCGGATTTATGGGGCAGTGGTAAGCTGACTAGTTTCGAAGTGAAAAAAATTCCTTTAAACTGGCATCTTTGATGTTAATTCCGTGAAAACCGGATCCGTGAGTATTGTTCTAGTTTGGGAAAAATCATGAGCGGTGATTCTGTGGAAATGCGGCAGGGTGAACTGATCCGTCGCGGTGCCTACCCCGAAATGACGTGGCAAGCCATTATTGTGGGCTGGATCTTGGGAGCGTTAATCGCGGTTTCGATCAGTTACGCTGCTTTGAAGCTTGGCTTTTCCATTGAAGGCTCTGAGTTGGCTGCCATTCTGGGTTGGGGTGTCTTGCGAGGGTTGATGCGGCGGACGAGCATTCTGGAAAACAATATTAACCAGACGGTTGCTTCGGCCGTGAATGGCGCTTCCTCGGGGATTATGTTTTCGGTGCCAGCCCTGTTTATCTTGAGTAAGAAGCCCGAGCTTTCAGGTGTCGCCGATTTCAATGTCCCTCTCATGTTGTTTGCCTGTATTGCCGGAGCATTCATTGGCTTGGCGTTTGTAATTCCGCTTCGAAAACAGATGATTGATTTTCAACGTCTGCCCTACCCCGGTGGAATCGCCGTTGCGACGATTTTGAAATCGCCCGGAGCAGGTATCACCAAGGCGATGTATCTGTTCGGAGGTGCAATCGTTTCTGGTTTATTTTTCTATGTTGTTAAGAAAGTTCTGCATTACGAAGATGTTGGAGTCGGTGCATTACTTGGCTTGCCACCCCGCTACAGTTTGGTTTTCTATTGTTCGCTCATGACCATTGGAGTTGGGTTTTTATCAGGCAAAGGTGGTTTTTGGTTTGGAGCTGGCGGGTTCATCTGCTATTGGTTGCTCTCGCCCATCATCAGCACGTTTGGTTCGCCAGATGTGCAGGGGATGGTCGAAATGCCCGGGGTCATGCGAAAGTTTGTTTATAAGCCAACTGGTATCGGAATGCTGATTGGGGCAGCCATGGGTGGCATCATTATGGCCTTCCCTTTGATCCGTAGTGCGATCAGTTCGATGAATCGAGCGAGTAAAAGTGATTCGGCAAGCCGAGATGAGATGCCAATTAAATTGCTGGCCACTGCAGTTGTGATGGGGGCAGCTTGTTTGGTCTTTCTGGCTTACAAATCGGCTCCCGGAATGTCACTTGCCACTGCCCTGCTGATGGCGATCCTGGGAACGGTTTGGATTTGGATTGCAGGCGTGATTGTTGCCGAGTGCGTGGGGCGAACAAATTGGTCTCCGCTTTCGGGGATGACATTGATTGCGGTCACCATTTTGATCGTCATTGCCGTGAATATGGGATTAGGCAAAACGGAAACGATCGTCAGTTGCATGGTCGTGGGTGCAGCGATCTGTCTGGCTATTTCTCAGGCAAGCGACATGATGCTGGATTTGAAGTCCGGTTACCTTGTTGGTGCAGTGCCACGCCGTCAACAGATGGCTCAATTTGTCGGAGCGTGGCTTGGCCCATGTATCGTAATTGGATTGATGTTCCTATTGGAAAATGCTGGTCGTCCACCCGAGGCTGTCGATCCGCAGGTCGCGGCAGTTGTTGAAACCAGTCAAGAAAATGCAGGTTCCGGTGATGCCAAAACATTTGACATTGAAAAGAAAGATTACGGCATCGGTAGCGACGCCCTGCCGGCAGCTCAAGCGAGTGCTTTGGCAAGTGTGATTGAAGGGCTAGTTGATGGGAATGTTCCGTCCTATCGGTACACGGCCGCCGGTGGTTTAGGGTTTTTACTGGCGATCAGCGGGCTCGGTGGAATTGGCGTTATGGTGGCACTTGGTTTTTATATGCCGTTTAATATCGTTCTAACGTACACCATTGGCTGCGTACTGCGGATCGTCTGTAATAAGACGGCGGGGAATCGGTGGGCGGAGGAATTTGGAATTCCAATCGCGGCTGGACTTATTATCGGAGAAGCGTTGGTAGACGTAGGATTCACGTTGCCGAAGGTGATCGAAGGTTTGTACCAAACGATGATGATGTGATTTGATGTTTTGAACTAAAGAGATGTTTTTGTAATTCAATGATCGGTGCCATCCGCGGCAACCATGAAAAGATAGAGTCAAGCTATGAAGACAATGGGTCAAGTTTTATTGTGGGTTGGATTCCTGTCCGGATCTTTAGCGACTGTTTTTTATGCCCCGGCAGAAGGGGTTGGTTACATGAAAGCGATGACCCCGGAAAAGGCATTGGATGACCATGGTTTTGAATTACCTGATATGCAGGGTGTTGTGATTCCAGAAGAAGGTTGGCATTTAATTCCCTGGGTATGGTACGGGTTTTCCGTTGCTGTCTGTGTTGTCGGGATTGTCGTTCTCAGGAAAGCTTCAAATCCAGAACAGCAGTTGGAGCAGGCGTCGGGTTTAAGTTTGGTTGAATTGGGTGGTCGGTTGACGCAGTTAGTTCGCAACTTGGAGAATCTGATTCAGTCGATTGACGAGCTTGCGCCCAGTCAGATTGCTGCCCAGATTGATGAGCAACTCGCGGACGATTTTCGAGAGTTTGCCGAAGGTCGCAATTTGATTACAACGGAATACGGGTTAAATGTTTTCGCTGATGTGATGACGCAATTCGCCTCCGGTGAACGGTCGGTTAATCGAGCATGGAGTGCGGCAGCGGACGGCTATGTTGATGAAGCGGAAACTTGCTTGAGGCGAGGAAGAGATCTGCTGCTGGAAGCTCATCGCTTGCTGAATGAAGCAGCGAAAGGTTAAGCGTTATGCGGCTCGCTGTTGCGACGTCTGTTTGCAAATGGATGCCGCAAATTGTTCAATTTGTTGTTTGAGATCGTTAAGTTTTACCGCTTGTTCCGCGTACTTGGCTCGACTGGATTTGAGTTCGGCGTTCGCCTCTTGGAACATCGTACTTAACGATTCGATGTGCTCATTTTTCCGTCGGATGATTTCAGCTTTTTTCAATAGAAGTTCGTCCATTTGATCGACCAGGTCATCGATGAACTTGTCTTTGTTTTCGAGATCCTTTTTCTTTCTGGCAATGATGGTTTGGATTTGCCGCGATTGTTTTTCAATATGTTGGTGCTTCTTGTGTAATTCATTAGGAAGTTGGTTTAAGCGAGCAATGGCTTGATTCAATTCTTGCTGCAGGCGAGTGACTTGCGTGTTTTGAAAAACTGGATTGTTGGGGTACAGGCAATGAGTGTCCCAGTCGGTCTCAGCAGTTTGGATTTCACGTGAATTAGTTTTGAGGATTTGAGCCGGGAAATGCAGGGGCTCGTTTGAAGCTCGTGCTTTCACACCAATTTCAACCATAGCCTCAATCAATTGATGCATTCGCTGCCTTGCCGAACCTCGGTGTTCGAGATGGTCGCGAAGGGCAGTTTGTTGGTAAAAAAGTTTTGGTGGCGGGGGATTTTCAAGCTCTTTTAAAACGTCGTTGATATGAAGCGGAGCTGATATTGTCCACGCGGAATTGACGTAAGATGGAGTATTGTTGAAATCAAGGATTGCGGTAGGTCTGTTTTTTGTGACGCTGTCGAGGTAGAGCGTTGACGGTGTCGTGATGACGGCATCAGATAGTTCAACCATGTCGGAGAGAGTATGCGGGCGGTCCGATTGGTCGCGACGACGCGGAAGATTTAATTCTTCGTGGAGCCCATCGGTTAGCCGCCAGTTAACTTCGACAGACCTGCCATTGATTATTCCATTTTTCTCAAGTCTTTTGCGGAGCGCCTCGATTGATTGAACGACTTGGTTTCTCTGGGAGGCATTGAACGCAGGTGTGTTCGCGGTCGCAATTAATAGACGAAAAGGTCCCTCTTTTTGGATGGGTAAATACTCGCTATCGAATACCGAGTCGAACCGCGGAAGTCCGGTGACTTCACATTTCCCGCTATTCCCCCACGACTCAAGATGCCGAGCTTGTGAGTTTCCAATGCAGGCGAGTTTGTGGCCGATCATCGGCTGGAAAATTGAACCGTCTGCAATAGTTGGGTTTTGCCAGGTGTTCCTGTATTCGAGGATGCCGTCAGCAAGGATCAAAATTGGAATTTGAGTGGATTCGTAAATTCGTCGCAGAGCTGATATTTCATCCCAGCGATAATGCATGTGGGTGATAACAATTCCGGTATCGTTCGGAGGCTCCCAAGTATGGATGGCAGTGTCGACGAGCTCGCATTCCACGGGACAATCTGACATCCAACTGGAATAGTTGGTGTTCTGGTTGGCATACGGGTTTAGGATGTAGGCTTTGGGGGTGGACACTAAAATTGAATTGAGCAAGGGAATGGGGGAAATGGTTTGGCTGTTTCGCCTTCAGAACCCATAAAAAATAACACCTCACCTTGTAATTACCCAGATTGATTCAGTGCTTGCTAGCGTTTGGGCGGTTGAATTTCGACCGTGAAACAGTCAAATTAGTGGCGTTGGGAATCGTGCTCGCACGGCGTCCGGCGATATGGGAAAGCTTGTTTTGCAAAATTCTAAAATATTAGGCCGATGAATTACGAACCCTCCAATGAATTTGAGAGCAGCGGATCGATGACTCCTCACAGTTCCGGCTCAAATTCTTCGAATCCAAAAAAAGCTTCGGCATCCCCTCGCGCTGCTTCCGGCTCGAACGCGGCATCGGACGAGAGAACCCAGTGCCAATGTTCGTACTGCGGAACGAAATTCTTCCGAGAAGAATCAAAATCCATGCCGTTCTGCAGTAATCGTTGTAAACAAATTGATTTAGGGATGTGGCTCAATGAGTCATATCGTCTGCCTTACGAAGGAGAGTCTTCGCTAAAGCAATATGAAACGTTGGAGGAAGACGAGTAGATTGATCGTTGATTGGTCTTAGTCTTTCAATGGCAATGAATGTAGCGTAGCTTCGATTGGAAAAAGTCGAAAATTATTCACGAGTCAAGAGAGTCTATGTTGTTATTCAAGCCTCAATGAGAATAGAATTCCCTACATTCTGCGACGGGCAACAGCATTGGCAACAGGATTGGCAAGAGTTTTGTTTCGGCGAAGGCTGGTCGTGTCGGTAGATTGAAATTAAACACCAGGAACGTGCATCAATGACTGAACAGCCTGTAATCGTGCAGAAAATATCTTGGATCAATTTGTGTCCATGGGTTTTAATTTTCAAAACTTTTTCAATCGCTGCGGGAACCGGTGTTTTAGCTTTCGCCCTCGTGGGTGTTTTGTTATCCCCGTTGGGCTGGATTATCAGCGAGAACCTCTTTCTTGAAGACGCCAGTAATCGGAGTGTGCAGTTAACTGAGATTGTTGAAAATAACCGAAGTCCCTATCGCAGCGTTTTTGCTCCAGCAAGCGGTGCAGACTCGGTTGCTGTTCAAATTTCAGGGGTGGCGTTGCAGGGGCCGCAACTAGTCTTTCGCCAAATCGAAAGACCCTTCGAATTTATTTTTAGTTCAGACGTTAGTTTAAGAGAGCTCGCCTATTTTGTGTTCGGGGGGATTTGGACCGTTATAGTTTGGTCGTTTGCCGGTCTTGCGATTGTCAGGATCAGCCTCTTGAGATTGACCCGGAATGAACGAATTGGGATTGATGATGGGTTTGGGTTTGCAGCTGGCAATTGGAAGACCGCGGTAGGGGCGGTCGGGATACCCATATTCGCTGTCCTGCTGCTTTGCATCCCCGGAGCGATGATAGGGTTGTTGATGAACTTTGAATTCGGTGCTTTCTTGGCGGCGATTCTGTGGGTGTTTGTGTTACTCTTTGGCGGTTTGGCTGCATTGTTGCTGTTAGGGTTAATGTTCGGCTGGCCGCTGATGGTGGCTAGTGTCGGGTGTGAGGGTCAGAACGCGTTTGATGCGATGACGCGTGGATATGCGTACACCTTTCAGCGTCCGTTTCATTACGCTTTTTATGCTCTGGTTGCCATTTTGATCGGCAGTTTTGCGTGGGTCGTTATTGGGGGCTTAACGCAGGGCGTGATAGATATGTCCAGTTGGTCGTCATCCTGGGGAGCCAATGTCTCCCAACCGGATCGCTTTGATCAAATCGCTACCGGGGTTGATGGGAATGGGGATGAGTTAACGGGTTGGGGGCACACAGGGCATTCGGTACTTCACTTTTTCAATTCGATCCTCAAAACATTAGCGGCGGCATTTCTCTATAGTCTTTTTTGGTGCATGGCATCTGCGATTTATTTGGTACTTCGTTTTAATGTGGACGAAACGGAGATGGATGAGATTTTCCTTGTGGATGAAAAACGAACTTATCAGTTACCGCCGCTAAAGACTGATTCAAATGGAATTCCACAGATTCAAAAAACAGCGTCCGTGGAGAGTGTTGACTCGTCACCGGAGGAAGCGGCTACTCCTGAAAATGAATAGCGCCCTGTTTGCCGGCTGGTTATTAAGTCATTACATTGACTCGATTCAATCGTTGTTTCGATTGAGGGCGTGGCCAGTCACGCTGGCTGAACTTGGGGAGCTGTCAGGCGGTTGATTTGTCTAGGACGCGATCGATAACCAGTTGAAGCGGTAATTGAGGCGAAAAATGGAAACACTAAATTGGATTAGCTTGGCCGGTATTTTTGTCATGGTCGCGCTTGCTTGGACGGTTAGTTCCCATCGCACACGTGTTAATTGGCGGTTGGTCGCGATTGGGATTTTATTGCAGGCTGCGCTGGCTGCGGTTTTGTTTGAGTCTCAAAATTGGACGTTCACGGAAAACTATCGAAACTTTACCGAATTGCAGCAAGCCGTTGATTCCGGTGAGATATCGGTTGAGGCGGTGGATCAGTATCTCTCAGCTGATGATTCGGCTACGTACGGAGCACTGAGTACTGAGATTCAGGCAGGAACAAAAACGTTGGCGGAGGTAAACGGTTCTCTTGGTGAGATGGCCATTGCGAAATATCCAAGTGGAATTTTATTCGCCGGGGTGAACGCATTTTTTGCTGCCATCAATGATTATGTTAAGGAAGGTGCTTCCTTTGTATTTCGAGCCAATGCGATTCCTGAGGGTAATCCGACCGATCCAATGGTCCTGCTTGGGACCTTTGCATTTGGCGTTCTGCCGACTGTGATTTTCTTTGCCTCGCTAATGTCGATCTTGTATTACCTAGGCTTGATGCAATTGCTCATTCGGGGGATGGCCTGGGTGATGCAGAAAACGTTGGGTACGTCCGGTCCAGAGAGTATGGCGGCTGCAGCTAATGTTTTGGTAGGGCACACGGAAGCGCCACTGGTGATTCGGCCTTATGTCGAAAAAATGACACGTAGTGAATTAAATGCATTGATGGTGGGCGGCTTTGCCACAATCAGCGGTTCGCTGATGGCCATTTTCGTGTTTTATGGAATTAGCGCGGGGCATCTGCTAACTGCATCAATTATTTCCGCTCCAGCTGCTCTGGTCATTGCAAAAGTCCTCCAGCCTGAAACTGAAACGCCTGCGGAAGTTGCCTCTGTTTCGATGGCGCCCGAGCAGGTTGCGACGAATGTTATCGAAGCTGCAGCGATTGGAGCCAGTGACGGTGTCAAGTTAGCAATCAATATCACAGGAATGTTGATTGCGTTTTTAGCTCTCCTCGCGTTGCTGAATGCAATTGTCATGGGGCTGGGCGAATTGACTCAGTACTTTATAAATCTCGGACGTTCTGGTGACGATGTCGATCTTCAGTGGTCGATGAATAATCTTTTTTCAATGTTGTTTTATCCACTGGCTTGGATAATGGGAATCGAATCCGGTGACTGTGCAATTGCCGGTGAGTTACTTGGAAAAAAGGTGGTTGTTAACGAATTCATTGCCTATGCAGAAATGGGCGAGATTATGGATGGAAAAGTTCTCGATGCATCGGGGAATGTAGTCACGATGACTGATCGAACCAGAGTGATTTTGACCTACGCCTTGTGTGGATTCTCAAACTTCGGTGCGATTGGAATTCAGATCGGCGGAATTGGCCCACTCGCCCCTGAGCGGAGGAGTGATCTTGCTCAGTTGGGATTGCGGGCGATGTTTGGTGGAATGCTTGCGGCTTGCATGACCGCTTGCATGGCCGGTGTCATGTACGGATGGTTGAGTTAAACAAATGTTGGAGAGCTTAGAATTTGAAGTTCTCTGGGATTAATTCTTCGATGACCCAGTTTTTTACATGCTCGGGATTGTTGGCGTCGACGGCGATTACCTCGATCTGTTTACCGAATTCCACAATGAATTGGCGGCAGGCTCCACACGGAGTGGCGAACGGGTTGGCTGCAACTGCTATTGCCTGAAATTCTTGGTGGCCTTCAGAGACCGCTTTGCAAATGGCGGTTCGTTCGGCGCAGATGCAAAGACCATAGGAAGTATTCTCTACATTGCAGCCGGTGTAAATCGAGCCGTCAACTGTTAAGAGAGCCGCGCCAACGAGGAAGTTGGAGTATGGGGCATAGGCTATCTGCCGGGATTCGATAGCAAGTGAAATCAACTCTTTTTGAATTTCTGGCGTCATGACTGTGTCTCGATGAAACAAAAATAAGGGAACTTTATCAAATCGTTTCCACGATTAATTCTGGCGAAGCGATTGGTTCGTGCGTAAGTGTGATTGATGATTCAATCAGTGCCGCAGCGTGTTCGACAGTAGGTGCGTCGCAGTAGATATTGGCAATCGGTTTACCAGGTTCGACTCGGTCTCCGATTTGGACGAGAAACTCGATGCCGATAGAGTGGTCGATAGGATCGCCAATTTGCTTTCTGCCGCCGCCCATTTCGATAATGGCTAATCCAAGTTGATGGGCGTGGACTTTTTGAACAAACCCCGATTCATTCAGAGTGAGTGGGGTTTTTTTGGCCACGTAACGTTCGGAGTGCAAGTTTCCGCCGTGGCTTTCGACCATTGCTGCGAGTTTTTCGAATGCTTCACCGGACTCAATGAGCTGGTTGAGTTTTTGTTCTGAATCTTCAAGGTTGGAGTGGACCCCGGCTTGCACGAGTAGGCGACTGGCCAAGGCGAAGACAACTTGGGTCACGTCCGAGGGCCCGGCACCCCGAAGTACGTCGGTTGCTTCGTTAATTTCAACTGCGTTTCCAATCATGTTTCCCAGCGGCTGGTTCATGTCTGTGATTAAGGCGGAAGTTTTGACTCCCATTTCATTTCCAACATGAACCATTAGTTCGGCAAGTTCTCGGGCTTGCTGGATCGTTTTCATGAATGCACCTGTTCCCCATTTAATATCTAAGATGAGAGAATCGAGGCCTTCGGCAAATTTTTTACTAAGAATACTGGCGGTTATTAAGGGAGGAGAGGGGACGGTGCCGGTGACATCCCGCAGGGCGTATAAACGTTTGTCTGCAGGGGCTAGGTTCTTAGATGCACTTGCAATCGAGCAACCATTTTTATTGACAATGGAGCGAAACTCATCGATTTTGAGTTCTGTTCGATAGCCAGTAATGGATTCCATTTTGTCGAGCGTGCCCCCGGTTACGCCAAGACCACGCCCCGATATCTTGGGTACCTTAACACCACAGCAGGCCAGCAGCGGCGCCAGAGCAATCGAGACTTTATCGCCAATCCCACCGGTCGAGTGTTTGTCCACAATTGTGTGGCCAGGCGGCCACTCGAGCCTTTCGCCTGAATCAACCATGCACTTCGTAAAAACAGCTGTTTCATGAGTTGTCATTCCCTGAAAATAGACTGCCATGGCAAAAGCAGACATTTGGTAATCAGGCACGCTATGGTCTGAATATCCTGCCACTAGCCGGCTGATGTCTTCGTCATCTAAGATTTTGCCGTCGCGTTTGGCCGCAATGATCTGGGCAACATTCATTGGTCTATCTTTCAATCGATTAACAACCTGTTTAGAAACCTAGCTGTTGAATCGAAAAAGGTCTAGATGTTTCTTGGAAGGGTGGTTCGTTCCCGTTGGCTGGGAGGGAATTAGCTACGCTAATTTTGTCGTAATTATTGGGTTTTAGACTCGAGTTGGGGACTGCCCGGTGGTAACGTGGCAAAAATTCTTCACAGCTGTATAGATAGGACTCGTTCATATTGAATAAGGTCTTTACTATAGAGGCGTTAAAAATTTATTGAGAACCTCAGTCTGTCTTTTGTGAGCCAAAATTGCCATGGTGAAAGTACTTTTAACAACAACATCTTATCAAGACACGCCGGGTCCACATCATGCGTTGCTAGAGAGTGTCGGTGTTGAAGTTCAGCGAGAACGCGGTCCGTTATCAGAATCACAAATGCTGGAACTTGCTGGCGAGTTTGATGCATTTCTATGCGGGGACGACGCGATTACCCGTAAGGTTCTCGATCGCTCGTTACCTAAGCTCAAGATCATTTCCAAATATGGAATTGGGGTCGACAAAATTGATGTTGAAAGTTGTACCGAATTTGGGATTCCATTGACGTTTTGTCCGGGGGTGAATCATACGACCGTTGCGGAGCATACGTTCGGTTTATTGCTCGGCGTGTATCGCCATATGCTCGAGCAAGCCAATGCCGTACGCTCTGGGCGTTGGAAACGAATGACGGGTCACGAGATCATGGGCAAGACGATTGGTGTGATTGGGTTGGGGCGGATTGGAAAAGAGGTTGTAAAGCGGGCGAGAGCCTTTGAAATGGACGTCGTTGGATTGGATTTGTATTGGCCGGATGAATTTGCCGAAAAATATGAGGTTCGGAGGGCAACTGAATTTCAAGAGATATTTGAAGGGTGTGATATTATTTCCTTGCACACAAACCTTACCGATGCGACCCGCAATCTAATCCGCGAGGAGACGCTCGCTTTAATGAAACCTGGAGTTGTGTTGGTGAATTGTGCCCGAGGTGAACTGGTCAATTCCATCGATATGGCTCAGGCTTTGGAAAATGGAACTGTGGGTGGCTATGCGACCGATGTGCTTGATCAAGAGCCGCCGGCAGAGGATCATCCTTTGTTGAAGGCAAAGAATTGTCTCATCACGCCTCACATTGGTTCACGAACTTTTGAATCGGTTGAACGTCAGGCGATGATGGCAACTGAGAATCTGATACGATGTTTGCAGGGCAAGGCTCCGCTGGCTCAAGTCAATGAGGTTCCTGCCCCTGCTCCTCTTCTTTGATCCCCCTGAGGCATGGATTGCGCGAGGGCTGTTGAGAATAAATACAATTAAGTTGGGCTTGGTAACTCATTTACCGCCGCCGATTTACAAATAAGAGAAAATTTATGTCTGAGAATTTTTACGTCGTTCCAATTTCGAAGCACAATGATTTAATTGCTGCTGCTTACGCCCATCGCGGATTTGATCAGGAGGAGTGCGAGGCGGCAGCGAAGTTTTCTGCCTATGCCAGTTGGCATGGTATTCGAACTCATAATGCCATCAAAGCACTTCATCTTGATGATCATTTCGGATCGAAATCGGAGGGTTGTGTGCCCGGCGCAAGGATTGAGAAACGGGAAACTGGGTTTGCCGCTTCTCAGATTTGGAATGCCAATAAAAAACTAGGACAGGCAACTGCTTACGCGGCGATGGACGAAGCGATTGCCATGGCTGATAGGTATGGGATTGGCCAGGTTTCGGTTGATAATGCTTTTCACTACCTTTGGGGCGGAGGTTACGTGATGGAAGCCGCGGAGAAGGGGTACATTGCGTACACCAATTGCACGGCGGCTTTGGCTGAAGTCGTTCC
Organism: Planctomycetota bacterium; assembly: GCA_029979005.1. Classification (GTDB taxonomy): domain Bacteria; phylum Planctomycetota; class Planctomycetia; order Pirellulales; family Pirellulaceae; genus Mariniblastus. Next base: position 37,275 of record JAPOIJ010000015.1, read on the forward strand.
GTTTATGGGAAAGTATCCGACACTGGGTACCAATCCACATTCGTGGGGGTTTCCGACAAGCGATGCGGTGGGTTTTCCCGTCGTCATTGATTGGGCCACTTCGGTTGTTGCGATGGGGCGCGTTCAGCAGTTTCAACGTGAAGGAACTGCTTTGCCGCCGGATGCTGCTGTTGATTCTGAAGGCGCAATGACGACGGATCCCAATCAAGTAGCAGCCTTGACGACATTTGGAAAACACAAGGGTTACGGCTTGTCGGTCATCAATGAGATCATGGGTGCTTTTATCGGAGGATCGTTACCAACCATCCGGTCAAGATGGGGAAGCGTGGAGAATGAAAAACATACACCGGCGTTTTATTTCCAGGTCATCCATCCCGATGCAGTCAGTGGTAATGCATTTTCTCAGGGAAGGAGCCAGGCTGAGAATGTAAAGTCGGTTTTAGAAGATATTGTTGGTCATGGGAACGAGCAGTGCTTGCTTCCGGGAGAGCTTGAGGCGAGAGCGGCTGCAAGATCAAAACAAAATGACGGTCTGTTGTTTACGGAAGCCGAACTTGCAGCGTTTAATCAGGTTGCCAGCGAATGTAATCAACTGGGGTGGGATATTGAATCGTTAGTGGTCGCGAAATAATTCGCAGGCGCTGAGGGAAAGTTCTGTGTTGCAGCTTTGAGCGTGGAATTTCAAAGCATAAACAATCAAATCAAACGAGAAATAAGAAGATGTCGAAAACCTATTTGGAGTCACTGTTTTCATTGTCCGGGAAAACTGCTGTTGTTATCGGTGGAACGGGCGAGTTGTGCGGTGCAATGGCGGAGGGCTTGGCTTCTGCTGGTGCTAAGGTAGTTCTCGTTGGCCGCTCGGAAGAAAAAGCCAAGGCACGGATTGAAAAAATTGAGGCGGTCGGCGGGTCAGCGGTTTTTGAGTCATGTGAAGTTGATTCAAAGTCAGCCTTGGAGAGTCTGCTGGAACGCGTTTTGAAACAATTTGGATCGATCGATATTCTCGTCAACGGTGCGGGCACCAATAGTGCGACGCCATTTCTTGAGATTCCAGAAGATGAATATGACCGAATATTTCGAATAAACATGAAGGGTGTATTTCTTGCTTGCCAAGTTTTTGGACGATATTTTGTTGAACGTAATGAAGGCGGTTCAATTATTAACGTTGGTTCGATGTCCGGAGTCATTCCGCTTTCGCGGGTTTTCACTTACTCCGCGACCAAAGCCGCTGTGCACAATATTTCTAAAAACCTAGCTCGTGAATGGGCCCCGCTCAATATTCGAGTTAATACTCTTGTGCCCGGTTTCTTTCCCGCTGAACAGAATAAAAAAGTATTAACCCCTGAGCGAGTTGAGCAGATCATGGGGCACACGCCAATGAATCGATTTGGCGATGCCGCAGAATTAGTTGGAGCAACGTTGTTGCTTGCTGGTGACGCTGGTTCATTCATCACCGGTACGGAAATGGTTATCGATGGTGGCTATGCCGCCATGACGATTTAAGGAAAGTAAATTGAGACCCGATGACGTTCTTGGTAAAGAGGTTTTGATCGACCTACTTGTCCTAGCGTTTACCGGACTTGTTTTTGTCAGATCCCTGTTGTTTTTTCTTGTTTGATTTTTTGGCTCTCGCCTCGATTGCTGCCTGCTCTTCGGCAGGACTAAAGTCTGGGTTGAGCTTCACTGGAATCGCTGCTTTGACTTTGGTCTGCCACGATTGCAGGTCGTTCATCAGTTCGGAAACAATTTGTGGGTTTTGTTCCGCTACATTGTTAGCCTCGCCGATGTCGTTCGACAGGTTATATAGTTCAAGATTGCCCGTTTCGAAAAACTGCATCAATTTCCAAGGCCCGCGTCGGACAATACTGCAGGGACGCGAACGGAAAAGTGTGTCCTGCTGTTCGGTAGAATAGCCTTGACCGTAAGAGTCAAGGTAGGCCGGGAAATGCCAGTACAACGACCGAGGAATGCCATTGGTGTCAAAGTTGTTCGTTTTTTGCTCGAAAAGAGGGATAAGGCTATTGCCGTCGAGCACCTGTGATTCAGGAGTGGTTGCCCCCGCAATTTCACAAAGTGTGGGGTAGAGGTCGACACCGGAAATGGGTTCACTTGACTCCGTTCCGGGGGCGACCCGGCCTGGCCAATTGACAAAAAATGGAACACGGATTCCACCTTCGTAATAGGTTCCTTTGTAACCCTTGAGCGGTGCCATGTCGGTGGCAGGACCGTACCCACCGTTGTCTGAATAAAACAGAATGACCGTGTTGTCCCGAATCTTTAGCCGCTCAAGCGTGCTGATGATTTTTCCAACTCCATCGTCAACTGCCTGAATCATCGTCGCCATTTTGACATTGTTGTGAAGTTCGCCCGGCGGTTTGCCTTCGTATTTTTGAACGAGCTCTTTCTTCGGTTGAATAGGCGTGTGGACGGCAAAGTGAGTGAGGTAGACCATCCAGGGCTTGCTTTGATTATCTTCAATGAATTGGCAGGTTTCGTCCGTGAGGCGATCTGTCAGGTACTCATCCTTAGCTGCCCCTTTAAGACTAGGGATGTCGTTGTGCGGCGGGTAGTAGCCTCGTGGGGGACTGCCGCTGTGCGTACCACCCACATTAACATTGAATCCGTATGGAATAGGATCGTCACTGAGGTGCCATTTGCCAATTGATGCTGTCGTGTAACCCGACTTTTGAAGTTGATGTGCCCATGTTTGGATCGCGGGGTCGAGCGTGTCGACGCCGGGAATATGTTCCAGTCGCCGATGTATTGATTTACCACGAGGGCGAGTGCCGACGTTGTAAATACTGTGCCTCGGTGTGTATTGGCCGGACAACAGACAGGCGCGGGCTGGCGCACAATTTGCAGCACAGGAGTAGGCGTTGGAGAATATCATTCCCGACTTCGCGAGTTTGTCGAGGTGAGGTGTTTCATAGAAATCAGAGCCCATGTAACTGGTGTCTCGCCACCCGAAGTCGTCCAGGAAGATCATCAAAATGTTAGGTTGATTTTCCTTCAGTTTTGGCGTCTCACCGAAAGTCAGATTCGGAAAGCTCAAAATTGAGAAACAGATTAGCGAAACAACAACGGCACGGAGTGCATTAAATAACACGTGAGACCTCTGGGGTTTACAGCGAAGCATTACGAAATGTTACTTGGAGACAGCAAGCAACTAAGGAGAATTTTAGTGAAGTTTCTGGCGAAGTGCCAGAACTTATGAGGAAGATCCCTGCGTTGCCAATGAGAAATTTTCTAGATCAGCAGAAGCAAGCAAATTCCGGATGTCTTCCAGTGCTTGCTCGGAATAGGGCACTAGCGGCAGCACTCCCCATATCGGTGCGGGCCAAGCTGGATCGGATTGAAAACGCACAATATGGTGAATGTGTAGTTGGGGTGTCACGTTGCCAAGTGCGGCAACGTTTAGTTTTTCGCCATTGAAGAGTTCCATGATAGCCGCGCCGAACGTCCTTGATTCTCTCCATAGCTGCTCGTGTTCAGATGGGGATAAATCGATCGTGTCAGATGTGTTCGGGATTTCCGGAATCAAGACGAACCAAGGGTAATTGGAATCATTGATGAGTAAGACGCGGCACAGTTGGAAGTTTCCAATGTGCAAACCATCGCGTTGAAGATCGGAGTGGAGTTCGAATTCGCTCATGCTGATTTGATTTCAAGCGTTTGAGAACGCAAGGATTATTTTAGCGACGGGTCAATGGTTGATAATTCAAAGTTCTTTTCAACGTTTGCTTTTAAACCTGAGAACTCAAAATAGAGATCGCTGTGGATGTTATAGTTTTCCGGGATGAGTTCTTCTGACTCGTTGAATGCAGAGAATTTCGCGATCGATTCCGGTAAAAGCGCGAGCGGCCAAGGGGATGTAGGCTTTTCGTTGGTTGAATTGGATTTAGTGATGAGGATGTTGTATTTCGCAGCAATGATATCCGAACTGCTGTCGGAATAGGTAAGTTGGAAAAATCCGTCCTCATTAGTAACGCCATAGGCGAGGTTCAAGACTTCGTTGTTGTCATTTCTGAGATTCACGGGGATGAAGACGATTGCGGCGGCAGGGACCGGTTCGCCGTCAAGCGTGATCGTGCCGGTGACATTTGCTGTGCTCGTAGCGGTGGGATTTGAGTTTTGGCAGCCAGCAGTTGCGACCAGCCATAAAGCCAGAAATGCAAGAAGGAGTGGGTTGGCTTTTTTCGAATAACTCAACATGATCGACCTCCGGAGTCGCTCAAACGCGTATCTTGTTCTGAGAGGGAGGGAAGGGGTGATTCAAGCATTCCCTTTGCTTTAGGCCAGATAAGCAATGCTTCAATCACCATCCATACTTGTAGAGTCAGTGTGATCGTTCCAATAATTGCGACGAGGTATTTATTGCTACTCCACCACCACCCGCTCTGTGCATTGAAGAGCTGCCAGAGTAATGCCCAGGCTGGAAGTATGATCATGAAGATCATTGGGATCAGCACAAACCAAATTGGTTTGTTGCGTCGCCAAAGATAGAATGTCGTGACCATAAAGGCGAGGCCTGCAAGAAGTTGGTTGGTTGCGCCAAATAGAGGCCAAAGTAATAGGCCGCCCGAGCCCATGCCAGCTGGGCCTTTCAGCATCGCGATCATTCCGCCAAGAGTAACGGCGGTTAAGGTTGCAACGTAGATGTTTTTCAATGGTGCAACTCTCAGTGTGTCGCCTAGTTCTTGGATCACATAGCGTTGGAGTCTGGTAGCAGAATCTAGAGTTGTGGCTGCAAAACAGGCAACAAGAACCGCAATAATGCCAATTCCAAGTTTTAGTGGAATGCCCACCGTACTCAAAAAGTTTGCACCTCCCTCAACAAATGCTCCAATCTTGCTGGTGAGTGAGAACGACGCCCAAGATTTTTCTTCGCCGAGTTGGTAGGTTTTTCGCCATGCTTCCCGGTGCACCAGTGGCTCGCCCGTTTTTTCATCGAGAACCGGTTGGTAGCTGATTTGTTGGATGCCATTTAAAGCGCCAGTGGTTTCTTTGGTGAATTTCCCCATCCCTACTCCTGCACAGCAGGCAAGTATGACGACAACGGCCAAGGCTCCTTCCAAAAGCATGGCTCCGTATCCAATCGACAGGGCATCTCTTTCATTGGCAAGTTGTTTGCTGCTTGTTCCGCTACTGACTAAACAGTGGAATCCACTAATAGCCCCGCAGGCGATAGTGATGAAAAGGAACGGCCAGATTGGTGGTGTGTTTTTGGGTAACTCCTGTGTGATCGCAGGTGTTGAAGCCAGCAGGTCAGCCTTTCCCGTGAGGCTGGCAATGAACAGTCCGACGATCAGAAGGAAAAGAGCAACAAATAATTGGTGACTATTTATGTAATCACGCGGCTGGAGCAACCACGAGACCGGAAGCACGGAAGCGATCGCACAGTAAATTAAAAGAATAATTGTCCATCCTACAACGGGGTTGACTGGCATATTGGCTGGAAGTGTGATGGGAAAGTGATAGGCTCCCACATAGATTGCCAAATAGATTAGTACCAGTGAAATTGCCGACATCGATAATAATTGATGGGATCCTCTTCTCATTGCGATGCCGAATACAATTGCGATTGGTAACGAGACCCAGACTGCCAAAACAGATTCGGGGTATGCCTTGAAGATGATGGCGATGACCAGACCAAAGATTGCCAGGACAACCGTCAATGCAAAAAAGAGAGCAAAAAGAAATAGAAGTTTTGTTCTTGGAGAAATGAGTCGGCCGGCAATTTCACCAACAGTTTGACCGCGATTACGGAGGCTGACAACCAAGGCTCCGAAGTCATGTACGGCTCCGATGAAAATACTGCCGAAAACGACCCAAACTAGTGCGGGTAACCATCCCCAGAAAACGGCTATGGCTGGCCCGACGATTGGTCCAGTACCAGCGATGCTGGTGAAATGATGCCCAAACACAATCGCGCGTTTCGACGGAACGAAGTCGACGCCATCTTCCATGACGCAGCTGGGAACAGACGCGTCAGGGTTTAGATTGAATATTTTATTCGCAATCCAACGCCCATAGGTGTTGTAGGCAATAATGAACCCAGCGAATGATCCGATGGCGATTAGGAAAGTAAACATGCTGTTCCTGCGGTAGGGGCAATGGGATTCTGATTTTAGCACAATGGAGGCGATCGCCAACTGAGGACGGCGGCGGCATCATTCCATAGATTTGGCTGAAATGGAGGGAGGATTGATGTTTTCGGATTTCTTCCTGTTACGGCAGATGCGAAGAGGGGGCCGGAGTGGCTTAAAGTTGGTCTTCGGCCATCAAACTTTCACTTAGCTACTGCCATCGGGCGTGATTTAACCCTATAATTTCGCTTTCAAATCTAATCATATCAAACACAAAAGGCCTTGTTGTCATTAGGGTAATGACTCAAGACAAGTGGGCTGTTTTCGGGAGGAAATACATTGGCTGAAAAAGTCGTAATTATTGGGAGTGGTCCTGCTGGTTGGTCGGCGGCAATTTACGCGGCGCGAGCAAGTCTTTCACCCCTAGTTTTTGAAGGCACCTTCAAGCCGGAGATGATTCCGCTTGGTCAGTTGGCGTACACGACGGAAGTCGAAAATTATCCTGGTTTTCCGTTTGGCAACATCCGCGGATTTGTTGAAAGTGCGGTGTCGAAAGACAGGCACTGGAACCTTCCACCGATTCCCGAGCATTCCAAGAATCCTAATAACCGCAATTCACTCGACGACATCGCTCCGCACTATGCCGTGCAAGGCATTGAATTGATGGAGTTAATGAAACAGCAGGCGCTTAATTTTGATACGCGTGTTGTGGAGGATGATATCGTAGAAATCGATCTTTCCTCAAAGCCATATAAAGTGATCCCGGCCAAGGGAGAGCCAGTCGAAACGCATACGATTATTATCGCGACCGGTGCTCGAGCCAATTATCTTGGTCTCGATTCGGAAGAAGAATACAAGAATAAGGGCGTTAGTGCTTGTGCGGTTTGTGATGGTGCACTTCCCACGTTTCATGCGAAACCGCTTGCAGTCGTAGGTGCTGGTGATTCCGCAGTCGAGGAAGCGACTTATCTGGCGAATCTCAAATCTGCTGTGAAGGTCTATATGATCGTTCGGCGAGATGAGATGCGGGCTTCCAAGATTATGCAAGAGCGGGCCTTAAACCATCCAAAGATTGAAGTGATTTGGAATACCGTTGTAGATGAGGTTCTGGGAGACGGAAATCTAGTCACTGGTCTGAGGTTGAAGAGTACTCAGGATGGATCCACTAGCGAATTGGCGGTAGGCGGAATGTTCGTGGCTATTGGGCATACGCCAAACACCAGTTTTCTTGGGGATAAGTTGGAGATGAATGAAAAGGGCTATATTCAATGGTCCAAGCCATTTCGCACCAATACCAGTGTTGACGGGGTTTTCGCTGCGGGAGATGTCGCTGATGACTATTATAGACAGGCGATTACATCTGCCGGGACGGGGTGCATGGCAGCGTTGGATGTTGAACGCTGGTTGGCGGAGAATGGAATCGACTAATTTTTCGTTTGGTTTTGACGAGGTGAGTTGGGTGGAAGTGAATTGCGAGTGAGGTTCGTTTTTTTGATTCCGCGTTGTCGATAGGCTTTCGTTTCAATTTAAATTGCAGTGTAAGGTGAATTTTTATGACCACTGAAAAAGCATTTCGAGATCGTGAAGTACTTTCCGAGGCTCACTCCCGAGGAACGGTCGCAACGTTGGGCGCATTTTTTAGGTTGTCCGGTCCGGGGTGGTTGCAAAGTGCAATTACACTTGGAGGTGGATCGCTTGGTGGTGCGCTTTATCTCGGCGTGATCGGCGGAAGCAGTATGCTGTGGCTGCAGTTAGTGGCAATTGTCATCGGCGTGATCATGTTGTCGGCAATTAGCTATGTCACCTTATCGACGGGGAGGCGTCCCTACGGGGCAATTAACGAGTTTGTTAATCCAGTTCTTGGGGCGAGTTGGATTACCGCGACGATTCTCGCAAATATGATTTTCATTTTGCCTCAGTTTTCACTCTGCTTTGATGTGTTAGACAAAAATTTCGGGATGGTGGGCGACGACCCTACGATAACCTCCAAGATAGTTGTTTCGGCAGTGATCGGCCTCTTGGCATTCGGAATTGTGGTGCTCAGTTTTAAGCCCGGTTTTGCTTCGAGACTGTTTGATGCTTTGTTGAAGCTGATCGTCGGTGCGATTGTGATTTGTTTTGTTTTGGCAGTTGTTTTTCTGGCACGCAACGGAAAGATCAACGGTTGGGAAGTCTTGCAGGGGTTTATTCCCGATTTTAGTCAGTGGTGGAATCCTTCACCGGGCCTGGCGGATAAGGTCAGCGGTCTAGATGAGTCTGCAAAAAGTTTCTGGAATCAGGCGCTTGTTGAACGTCAACAAAGTGTGATGATCAGCACCACGGCAACGGCGGTTGGGATCAACATGACTTTTCTGTTGCCCTATTCCATGTTGGCTCGTGGTTGGGATAAGCCTTTTCGAGGTCTGGCGAGATGGGACCTAATGACGGGGATGGCGATTCCGTTTATTGTCGTAACCAGTTGTATTGTCTTGGCATCTGCAAACGCGTTTCATGCCAAAATTGATTCTGAATTTCAGAGTGATGACTGGAATGTTGTGCAGCAGAGTCGGTTATTTAGCGGCACGGAATCGATGATAGCGAAGCGGATGCTGGAGGCTGATCCTAATTCGCTTACGCCGCCCTCAAGTGATGGCGAGGAAGTTGACACCAAGCAATGGCAATCCCAACAAGTCGCAAAATACATTGCGAAAATGAATTTGGACGAGCGAATTGTTGCTTCTGCACTCGTTAAACCAAATACAGAGGCATTGGCAAAAACTCTACAACCGGTCTTAGGGAATTGGTCAAATGCGGTTTTTGGTTTGGGCGTTTTGGGGATGGGTTTCTCCACCATTATCATTTTGATGTTAATCAACGGTTATGCAGTTGCTGAAATCTTTAATCGTTACCAGAGTAACCGGCTTCGTATCTTCGGAGCGGGAGCGGCCTGCGTCGTCGGTTTCTGCTGGTTCTGGATTTGGACCGGGGATTCCAAGACTTATCTTGTAATCGTTGCATCCAGTTTCGCCGCAATCTTGTTACCGATTGCCTACTTTACCTTCATGGCTTTAATGAACAATCGTGATTTGTTAGGGGACGAAAAACCCACCGGCATCCGAATGTCAATTTGGAATGTTCTGATGGGTGTTGGAGTAATTGGAGCGCTATTGCAATCGGTGGCGTCGATTTCTACAAAAATTGATAGCCCCGATGGTCCTTACGTTATTGGCGGCGTGGTGACTTTTGTAATTCTTGCGGTGGTTGGTTTCTCGGCGAGACCGAGGCGAGACACCAACTAAGTGGAAATGCGGTACCGTTGAGGTGTATCCGGCTGAGAAGTTCGGTGGTTTCCGTTAATCAGATCAATGCTGATACGCGGTCGGAAGATTCCTGAGTTTATTATTTAGTAAATTAAGACAGAGACGAGTTAATGGAAAAGATTTCAGTCAAGGATGCTAGAGATGAGTCGTCGATTGGGAGTACATGTCAACTGCAAGGTTGGGTAAGAACTCGCCGCGACTCAAAGGCTGGATTTAGTTTTATCGAAATTAACGATGGCTCTTCTCAGGGAAACATTCAAATTATTGCAGAAGCCGCCTTGGAGAATTACGAATCAGAAGTGCGGCAGCTGACCGCTGGTTGCAGTATTTCCGTCGAGGGCGAAATAAAAGAATCCGGCGGTCGCGGTCAAAAGACAGAAATGCTAGCCCAGAAAATCTGTGTATACGGTTGGGCGGATCCAGAGACTTATCCACTGCAGAAAAAACGGCATTCGATGGAGAAGCTAAGGGAGTGGGCTCACCTGCGACCCCGGACTAATACATTCGGTGCCGTGGCGCGGGTAAGAAACTGTATCTGTAATTCGATTCATCAGTTCTATCAGGAGCAAGGGTTCTTATACATCAACACGCCTGTTATCACGGCAAGTGATTGCGAAGGAGCAGGGGAGATGTTTCAAGTAACCACAATGAAACTTGATGAAATCGCAAAACAGAAAATTGAAAATCTTAATTACCGTTTTGATTTCTTTGATAAACCTTCTTATCTGACCGTCAGCGGGCAGTTGGAAGCGGAAACTTACGCGTGTGCATTAGGCAAGGTCTATACTTTCGGGCCAACTTTTCGTGCAGAGAATTCAAATACTTCACGGCATCTTGCCGAATTTTGGATGATCGAACCTGAAGTGGCCTTTGCTGATCTGAACGACAACATGGATCTAGCTGAGAAGTTCTTGAAGAGGATTTTCGCTGATGCACTTAGTAAGTGTTCCGAAGATTTAGAGTTCTTCAATGAACGAATTGATGAAACGAAATCGCTGATCGAGAGACTGTCGACAATTGTCGAATCAGAGTTTGTTCGATTGCCGTATACCGAAGCGGTTGAAATCCTATTAAAGGCCGATGTTAAATTTGATTATGCCGTTGAATGGGGAATTGATCTGCAGTCTGAACACGAACGATATTTGACGGAAAAGCATTTTGAAAAACCGGTGATCCTGTTTGATTATCCCAAGACGATCAAGCCTTTTTATATGTATTGCAATGATGATGACAAAACGGTCCGCGCTATGGATGTGCTGGTTCCCGGAGTCGGCGAGATCATTGGTGGAAGCCAGAGAGAGCATCGTTTGGATATTTTAGAATCGAGAATGAAAGATCAAGATCTCGATATCAATGATTACTGGTGGTACACCGATTTGCGAAAATACGGAACCGTTCCTCATGCTGGCTTCGGGCTTGGGTTGGAGCGAGCAGTCCAGTTCGTGACCAGTATGTCCAACATTCGAGACGTAATCCCGTTCCCTCGAACTCCCGGAAACGCTGAATTCTAAAAATTCATTTTGGATGTTCCGCGTATTTACTTTGGTTTTGATGCAATCGATTGTAGTCGGCAACTGGTGCGCAGATAGCTCCGGCTTAGGTTGCCTATCTTTTGAAGGTTTCCCCATCGGTTTGTTGAGGCAAATCTGCGAGGAAAAAATTGATGTCGATTTTTTCTTTGTTAAACTAGATGATATGTCTTCGAAGGCAGGTCTGCCTTCTCTCCCCTACCCCTACCCCTACCCTTTTTAAATGGAGTTGCCATGAAGCTTTTGAATCGTTCTCTTTTACTGCTTACTGCAGTCGCCCTTCTTGTTTTTTCCAACACTGCATTCGGTCAACGTGGATTAGACAGAGCTTTGGAGGCTCAAAGAGCTCACAATCCAAATTTTTTTCAAGTAGAAGGCGTGGTCGCGACTGGTGTTTCCGTTGATAGAGCCGGTAACGCGGTGATTAAGGTCTATACCGAGAACGCTGGCACGAAGGTCCCCGCATTCGCCAACGGCGTAGCGGTCAAGAAATTTGTCTCGGGCCCGATAACGGCTTGGGATAGACCAGTGGATCAAATGAAAAAGCCTGGTCGAGGTAACGGCGGTGGTGGTGGAGACACTGGTGGAACCAACCCCCAGACTCGTTTGACGCGACCAGTTGCGATTGGAGCTTCGATTGGAACTTATCGGCCAAGTGCTGCTAACGCCTGTTTCGCAGGAACCTTAGGTTGTCGACTCAAAGGCAGTAACGGGCAGCGATATATTTTAAGTAACAACCATGTAATTGCTGAGGAAAATGCTGGATCAGTTGGAAACGATTTGATTATCCAACCCGGCACGTTGGATAACGGTTGTGTTTTGGAATTGGACGATGTAATCGGTGCATTATCTGGTTTTGTACCAATTAAATTTAATGGGCAGCCAAACTTCATTGACGCTGCGGTAGCAACAACCACAGTCGCAGATACTGGTTTCGCATCTCCCACAGAGGCTTATGGTGCACCATCCTCTAATACTCAATCTGCTTTCGTCGGCATGCCGGTCCAGAAGTTTGGTCGTACAACGAGCTTAACACTTGGTGAAGTGGATGCGATCAATGTCACAGTTAATGTCGGCTACACAGCTGGTACGGCTCTGTTTGATAATCAAATCATCATCATCGGGAAGCGGCAACGCGGACGGAAAGTTGTAGATGCTACATTCAGCGAAGGTGGTGATTCGGGATCTTTGATCGTTACTCAAGGTGGTAACAATCCGGTTGGATTGCTGTTTGCCGGTAATTCATCAGTGACGATCGCCAATCCGATCGATGAGGTTTTGACGACCCTGTCTGTTTTGAATGGCACCGTGCTGACAGTTGATGACGGGAATTAATGTCGGCTAAAGAAAAAATAGAACCGTCTGATTTGAGAGAATTCAAACGGAAACTCATGTCTGTACGTGGGGTTCAAGCGGTTGGTGAATCCGTGTCCGAGGGTTCGTTTTGCTTAAAAGTCTTTTTTGACAATGAGCAGTCGATAAAAGATGCTGTGTTGCCCGGATTAGATTCGGTACCCATTGTTTGCATGGTATCTGGTTCTATTGAAGCCCAATAAATCACCAGATTATCTGGATGAAGCCACGTCGATTTCGACGTGGCTTTTTTATTGAATCAAAATCGCGATTGTGGTTTTATCGTTTTTTCATTGAGGGTTTTACCAGTGACCATTTTCCATACAGTTTCAGACTGAGTAGGAGTCAGCGTCGTCGCGCGGTAAATTTGAATGGAAGAGTGTCAAACGTTAGGATTGAGGCGTTCATTTATTATTGGGTTAGAGTCTAAATGCTGAACTTATCTAAGTTGTTTTCGATCGTTGGCGTGACGTGCATTGTTTTGCAGGTTAACTCGATCGGAGATGAAATTGATTTTGATAAACAGATTAAACCGATTTTGGATTCTCGGTGTGCTGAGTGTCA
>JAPOIJ010000218.1 GCA_029979005.1 Planctomycetota bacterium
CGTCTGACAAACGACTGGTAATCCTCGAGTGTATCAATTCCAGCGATCGGATGGTCTATTTTACCCACCAATATCTTATGACCATTCGACAAAATCCGCAGTTGTTCGAGCGACTCCGCCTTTTCAATCGCGGTCGGCGACAAATTTGGGATGTTCTGCAAAAATCCGCTGCGGTAGCAATAAAGCCCCACATGCTGGAAAAACAAAGTCGGCTCTGATGTCAAATATTGGTCAGTCCAATCTCTTGGATGCGGAATGACACTCCGGCTAAAGTAAATCGCATGCATTTGATTGTCGAATACAATCTTCACGCAATTGGGATCCTCAAGCATTTGCCGATCGCGAATAGGAGTCGCTAAAGTCGCCATTGGGATCTCAGGGTTTTGCCCAAGCAGCTCAATCGCCTGATCAATTGCCGCCGCCGAAATTTCAGGCTCATCTCCCTGAACATTGACAATTATCTCAAATTCAGTGAGGGTCGCGGCAACCTCGGCAACGCGATCAGTTCCGCAAACATGGTCAGGGTCAGTCAAAATAACCTCTCCCCCAAATTGCTTCACTGTGTCGACAATCTCAGGATCATCGGCCGCGACGATGATTCGATCCGCTAAAGCACTTTTGGCAGCGGATTCATAGGTGTGCTGTAAAACCGTTTTACCGGTCTCGTTGAGCAACAATTTGCGTGGTAATCGCGTGGACGCCAATCTCGCCGGAATGACAATCGCGGACTTCGCCATTAAAAATCTCCTAGACAGTGTGACCTGATGTTAACTTTCTCCGATCAGATTACCACTCCCGAACACCACTTCATTTCAGTCGCGTTGAATCCCTGGTGCCGGAAAACAGCCCCAATCCAGCGGCTTACGCTTCCTTTCGATCAGCCAACTCAATAATTACAACGCCACCGTACCTGAAAGAACCTGACATAAATCATGCAATTCGGTCAATTCGGAAGTATTGGCCATAAATTCACTCTTGCTTCAAGCCGATTTTTTGAGCGTTAACAATCCGAGGACAAATCAGTTAATTTCCAAGCCGAGGTCTGCCGTAGACCGCCTAGATTGAATAATTACCGAAAAACGGCCAATACCGTCATTTAGCGCAAGTCTATCTACAGATATACTTAGAACAGAGTCGATCAAACTCGGAATCCTCGGATATTTGATCGAAAGCACAACCTTCAGCCAAGGCCATGAGATTTGCATCGGCCGCGCGTGAACCGAAAACATGAATCGTATTCAAACGCTGTATAAAAGTAATATCGGCAAGAAAGTCATCGCCGCTGTCACCGGCCTGATCCTTTTTGGCTTCCTCTTGGGACACGTCGCTGGCAACCTCAAGGTTTTTACCGGTTCCAACGAGCAGGGAATTCCTCATATTGATGAATATGGGCAATTCCTGAAGGTCGCAGGTGAGCCATTGCTTCCCGCCGGCGCACTACTCTGGGGAGCACGCCTGGTTCTTCTTACCTCGGTGATTTTACACATTACGGTTGTCGTCCAACTTGCGATGCTCAGTGCAGAGGCCCGGCCGGTTTCCTACGTCAAAAGTAAGAAGAAGGCTGCTTCGCTACCGGCCCTTTGGATGATGTTCTCAGGTTCACTCATTGCAGGTTTTATCGTGTTTCATATCTTGCACTTCACAACGGGGACCATCCAGCTTGGAGAGTTTGAACACGGTTACGTCTACAACAACCTAAGGAGTTCCTTTTCCAACCCGTTTGTTGCCGGGGGCTACATATTCGTCATGGTCGTCATCGGAATCCACTTGAATCATGGAGTTTGGAGCATGTTCCAAACGCTCGGTATCGACAACCCGGATCGCAATAAATTCCTCCGAACGGCTTCAACCGCGGTCACGACCGCGATAATCCTGGGTTTCATTGCCGTCCCCGCCTCCTTTTTGTTTGGGCTGATGCCGGAGGCGGCGAATTATGCCCACGACTTGTTAACCGGCCACTAACTTTAACCATTACCTGTTTTGATACGCGTTCAAAAACCGACACCGAATCAAACCGTTTTTAAAAGTAAATAATATGCTGACGCTCGACTCAAAAATCCCGGATGCACCAATCGAAGATGCCTGGACCTTTCATAAGAACAACAATCTGAGATTAGTTGGTCCAAAGAATCGCCCAAAATACAAAATCATTGTGGTGGGCAGTGGTCTTGCAGGCGCATCGGCCGCGGCTTCGATGGGCGCAATGGGCTACAACGTAGAATGTTTCTGCTTTCAAGATTCCCCGCGTCGAGCACACAGCATCGCCGCTCAAGGCGGCATTAACGCATCAAAAAACTATCGGAATGACGGCGACTCCACCTGGCGGCTTTTCTACGACACCCAAAAGGGTGGTGATTATCGTGCTCGGGAACAGAACGTCTACCGGTTGGCTGAATTAAGTACCTCGATTATCGATCAGGCGGTTTCCCAGGGCGTTCCGTTTGCGCGTGAATACGGTGGAAAGCTTGCCAACCGTTCTTTCGGAGGTGTGCTTGTCGAACGAACTTTTTATTGTCGCGGAGAGACAGGCCAACAATTACTGCTCGGTGCCTACTCAGCACTGGAAGAGCAAATTGCGGCGAAAAAAGTGAAGATGCACACGCGGCATGAAATGCTTGATCTTGTTGTCGTGGATGGCCGCTCGCGTGGCATCGTCGTTCGCAATTTGGAAACGGGCGAGATCACCTCCCACGCTGCCGACGCGGTTGTCCTTGCAACCGGTGGTTACGGCAATGTATTTTATCTCTCCACTAACGCCAAAGGATGTAATGTCACGGCAAACTTCCGGGCTTATCGCAAAGGTGCCGGTTTTGCGAATCCTTGTTTTACACAGATTCATCCGACCTCCATTCCAGCCTCCGGCGACTACCAGTCGAAACTAACCCTCATGAGCGAATCACTTCGCAACGACGGGCGAATCTGGGTTCCACGTGACCCGGATGAAAAACGAGCGCCAAGGGACATCCCCGAGGACGACAGATACTACTATCTGGAAGAACGCTACCCTCGCTTTGGCAACTTGGTGCCCCGCGACGTCGCCGCCCGAAATGCGAAAGACGTCTGTGACCAGGGTTTGGGAGTCGGGCCAACCGGTTACGGTGTCTATCTCGATTTTGCCGCTGCGATTGAGGAAAAAGGCATCGACGCCGTCAAATCAAAATACGCCAACTTGTTTGAGATGTACCAGCGAATCACCGACGACGACCCCGTCGAAACGCCGATGAGAATTTATCCAGCGGTACATTACACCATGGGTGGGCTTTGGGTTGATTACAACTTGATGACGAATATTCCCGGCCTGTACGCGGTCGGCGAATCTAACTTTGCCGATCACGGAGCCAACCGCCTCGGTGCAAGCTCGCTGATGCAGTGCCTTGCCGACGGCTATTTCATTATCCCCGTCACGATCGGTGATTTCCTTAGCCGCCACGAATCAGGGGAAATCACGACTGATCATCCAGCGTTTCAAGAGACTGAGACAGCAGTTAAAGAACGAATTAACAAACTACTGGCAGTTAAGGGAACGCGCAGCGCCCAGTCATTCCATCGGGAACTTGGAAAGATCATGTGGGAACACTGTGGTATCTCGAGAAATAAAGAATCACTCGAAGAAGGACTTCGGAAGATCCCGGCCCTTCGAGAGGAATTTTGGCGTGATCTAAAACTGCCCGGTAATCCTGACGAACTGAACCAGTCGCTTGAGCATGCCGGCCGTGTTCTCGACTTCCTCGATTTTGGGGAACTAATGTGTCGCGATGCATTATTGCGAGATGAGTCTTGTGGTTGCCACTTCCGGGAAGAACACCAGACTCCCGAAGGTGAGGCCGAACGAAACGATGAAGAATATGCTTTTGTCTCTGTATTTGAATACAAAGGTGAAGGAATTGAACCCGAGTTGAACAAAGAACCGCTGTCCTTCGACGCCTTGCCGTTGGCAGCCAGGAATTACAAAACATGAGAATTAAACTGCACGTTTGGCGTCAATCTTCTCGCTCCGACAAGGGGCAAATGGAGACATATGAACTCGACAATGTTATTGAGGACATGTCGTTCCTTGAGATGATGGACACGCTTAATGAAAAACTTACGGTTGAGGGAAAAGAGCCGGTCGCGTTTGACCACGATTGCCGAGAAGGTGTTTGTGGCATGTGCTCAATGGTGATCAACGGCGAAGCTCACGGCCCAAAGTCCGAAACGACGACTTGCCAGCTATACATGCGTCACTTTGACGATGGTGCCGAAATTTTCATCGAACCCTGGCGGGCCAGCGCGTTCCCTGTTGTTCGCGACCTCGTCGTTGATCGTTCTGCGTTTGATCGCATCATCCAGGCAGGCGGTTTCGTCAGCAACCACTCCGGCCCCAAGCCCGATCCCAACTCGATCCCGATCGAACCCAACATTGCTGAGACCGCTCTCGACGCTGCCACTTGCATTGGTTGCGGAGCTTGTGTTGCTGCCTGCCCTAACGGTTCAGCGATGCTGTTTACTTCAGCCAAAGCCTCTCACCTTGGATTGTTGCCACAGGGCCAACCCGAGAGGTTTGATCGAGCGAAGTCAATGGTTTCGCAGATGGAATCCGAAGGTTTTGGATCCTGCAGGAACTATGCTGAATGCGAGGCTCAGTGCCCCAAGGGAATCAGTATCGCGTTCATCGGCAGACTCAATTCAGATTTCCTGAAAGCATCGTTGGTTGAACCAATCGACCGTCGCGGCGACATGAAAGCTCAGTAGTTTGTCGAGCAGCGGTAAGGTTGCAACAACCAGACCAGACTCAACCCGGCCTCAACAGGTCGGGTTTTTTTACGCGCAGTGGTGACTAACGCGAGCAACCCAAGTGAGCCAGAACCCACTGAGTGAATTCGTAGAGCGACGTGACCTCTCGTTTCCTGGTCGCGCCAAAATTGGTTTCCGAGCCAATGGGCATTCGCCGGTTCAACCAAACTGCATCCCAACCCGCCAACCGTGGAGCAACGCAGTCATTTTGAAAATCATCGCCAACCATAAAAATAGACAGATCGTCTTTTGATTGAGGGTTAATACATTCGATTGCCGAGTGAACCTGCTGGAAAAACAAAGGGCTGGGCTTTCGAAAGCCAACTTGCGAGGAGCAAAATAGATAATCTGCATTCGAAATTGGAACCAATTGGTCAACAATTGAGTTTAAGCGGGAATCGAAATTGGATGCGATTCCAATTTCAATTCCATGCATTTGCAGTTCCGACCAACAAGCCTCAACATCGGTAAACAAACGCCAGTTCTCTGGCGTTTCAAAATAGCTCCACAATTCATCAAATAGCACGTTCGGAGAATCAAGATCCTCAAACACGTGAAAGACTAGTTGCTTCCACAGCTCTCGCTCGATTTCATCCGATGATTCCAGCTCAGCAAGCAAGGGGGCTGAATTTTCCGAATCTGCGAATCGCGTTTGTGCAGATTCACCCACATTGAAGAAGTTGCGGCGGGCCAGAGCAATCCGCTCACTCAAGAGGGAGCGATTTAACTTGCTACCGTACTTCAAACCAAGGCGGTGATAAACATTGACAATGGGCTCAATCGGTTCAATCACAGTCCCGACAGCGTCAAATAAAACAATCGCGTGGCAAGGTTTCACATCAAACTCGCGACAGTAAAGGGATTCTGAAAATGAAAAACCCGGGAGGTGCGATGGCTCAAAAACGCCTAACGCGTGGAATAATTATCGGCTCAAGTTTTACCGGTTCAACGTCTTTTCCTGAGAATTCTGCTTTGTGGAATAAACAGGGCGGTTCGACGGAAGCTGTCCTGAAAACTCCGTGTCGGCCGAGCCATCGCTTGGTGGAACATCGGGATGAACCCCTCGAACAACAGCCGGACTGCCGATACTACGAATACTCACCTGCGGGGCAACCGGCACCGAACGATCCTCGGGAGTTACCGCCGTCATTCTCAGAACACGCAATTCGGTTTGCTTTGGTTGAATCAATGTAGCGACAGAATGTGACTTTTGATCCTGCGTTACCGGATATTTTTGCAGCTGCTCTCGCCAACTCAGCGAGCTTGCTGGTAGTCCCTTGCTTGGTTCAATTGCTTCGGGTTCCTGCTCGCCGGCAGCAAAGGGTAAAGAGCGAATCGAGACATCATCACTAACCTCAAATCCACGATCGCGGGGCTGGATCAGACTCAACGAAGCTTGAGCGGTTTGGTCAGACGGCTGAAAAGCACTCGCATCGGGTGTCGCCCGAAGAACAATCATCTCCCCGGAGGCAGAATCGTCGGCAAACGAATCTATTTCTGACATCGCATCCGCGTCGGCAAGCAAAGCATCAAGCCCGCGAACCGCCGAATCCGATGCGTACAGTCCCTCTAACTCAGCATCTATTGAGCGAAACTCATCCGCCCCTTCTTCAG
>JAPOIJ010000073.1 GCA_029979005.1 Planctomycetota bacterium
CACCGTCGACGTACCCTCTGACTTCCGTAGGAGTCCATTCAACCGCATAGGTGTGAAATTCGCCGGCCATATTGGAAATGTTCTTCGTGCTGCTGATCTGGTTGTTAATTTTAAAGTAATACGCAGGCGTATGAACCGTTGCATGAGCGATTCCGTCCCCAGTCTCATCATTGACCTCAAAACCAACAGACTCGAGGATGTCAATTTCGCCACAGTAGGGCCAACTAATCTCATCGCGATACGTATCGCCGAGTGTCCAGCCGGCTGCCCAGTTTCCTCGCTCACGGGGAACCTGAGCACGCATCTCAATTTTCCCATAGAGAAAACTAACTTTGCCTCGAGTCGTCAAACGGGCGGACGTCCAGTTTTTACCGTCATCGTTCTTCCGAGCCTCGATCACTAAATTACCATCCTCAACTCTGGCATTTTCCTTCCGCTTGACCGTGTAATACTGAAGCTCGTTATTACCCCAGCCCCAATTACCGACATCGTAAGTCCATTTTGAATCGTCAACTTCATCTCCATCAAATTCATCAGACCAAGCTAACTTCCACTCATCTCCATCCATTTTTTGAGTCAGACTCTCCGGAGTAATCTGATGTTCTACCATCGGCGTAAAGACGACTTTGTCGATCGATACGCTGCCATTGGAAACATGGAACTTCATTTTGTGAGGACCTTTATTGAAAGGGCTGCCTTCAATAAAGAAATCTGAAACCGCATCTGTGGGCGTAACTGGAATACTCCCCGTGACGTTGTAAGTTCGACCGTCGGTATTATCCACGTAGTCCTCAACCCACACTTGGGCGTCAGCGGCCGCCTGAGCAAAAACTTGCACTCGATAGCGAGCGGCTACCCCGAAATCCATATCGAATGATATCCACCCCGGTTCATTCATCTGGACAACACTAACGTCTCCGGATTCAGTTTTAAATTCTTTACTGGAACCAGTGAGATCTTCCGCCTGAAAAACCCGTACATTGTCCGAAGGGGTCGGTTGATTATTTGCTTGCATGGTGGCTTGATTTGAGCAGGCAGTCACTGCTCCCAATAAAACGAGAGTCGGAAGGTAAATTAATTTCATGTCAATCCAGCTTGAGCGGTTCGGAACATTCTTGAAAACGCTTTCACAAATTACCGAAGACCGCGCAGAAATGCAATGATCCGGCCACGCTTTACCTGATTAATTGCGAATTCGCTTTAAAAAGAAAGACAGGAGAAAGCCTCGGCGCGACGCCGATCAGCCTCGAGAGCCAGCCCCCAAAGCCCTCCAACGGGAGCGATTCATACGCGAGTTTGCCCGGCCCGCTTAGAGCCCCCCGTAAAACTACCCGCAAAATCCACGAGAATCCATAAGGTAGCAATGCCGACATTCTGTTAGGCAGGCGCTCGACGATGTCTCCGCCCAATTACAAAAGTGGCGAGACCGAGTAAGAACAGCGGCCCTCCCGGTTCAGGAACCGCGAGAATGAAGCTTCCATCAGAACCAAGATCATAATCGCTAAATCGTCTCGTTTCTCCATTGACGGTTACAGTAAAATCATACAACCCGCTAAACACTCCTTCCGCAGCAGTCCATTGCCCATTGCTATCCAGAGTTATCCCCTCCAACTCGGTCATCCATTCCCCCTGCACCAAATCAAACCAGGGCGATGCTTCGTCTTTCACGTTCCAGTCTTCATCGTAAAGGGGAGCGTTTCCGCGCCAATGACCAGGGTCCCAAATGCCCCACATGATAAATCCGTCGACAGCCTGACTTTCGAAAGAGGCTTCCAGCACATCTTGAAAGACCCTTTCTTGCTCCTCCGGCGTCAATTGATCAGCATCATCCCGCGAGTCAAATTCTGTTATTTCGACTCCCAATCCAGTCTCAGCGAGAATGTTCAAACGGCGAACGATATCCGCTTTCGAAACGTCGTTTCGTGACATGTGTGCTTGAACACCAATCCGGTCAATCGGCGCTCCGGCTGCCAATAGATCATTGATCAGGTCTCGATACTCAATGACAGCGTTATCATTACCTGAGTTCAAAATATTAAATTCATTAATTGAAAGAACCGAATCAGAACGAACACGATCTGCTCGAATAAAGTAGTCTGCGAGGGCATCAACTTCATTGTCATAAATTCCGGCTTCGACAAAAGTATCAGCGTAATAGCTTTCATGTATTGGCTCGTTGAGCACCTTCCAATCCGTAATTACCGGACCTGCGCCAGATTCACTGTATCTACCCATGATTCCGGTTGCGCTGAGTCGGTCTTCGATCAAGCGATCATGAAATTCCTGCGTGTCAAATGATGACTCAGGCCGAAACTCAACTGGAGTCGGCCAGCGATCTCGCTGCCAGACAACTGACGCACCAGTAACCGATAGTCCGTTTTCCTGCGCAATCGAAATTGCGCTGTCAGGAACGGCCGGACCATTATTTTCAAACGCGACCCATTGCAAGCCAACGGTTGGAACAACGTGATTAAAATTTGACAAAACGGCTTGCCGATAATTCACAGCATCCTGCCAATCAGGCGTGTACCGTGACATTCCAAAATCAGTCAAATTCGGAAGTAGGTTTTGTTTCTGAGTTTCGTTAAGCGAATTAAATTCAGTTTCACTGATCGAGAAAAAGCGATCCCTTACTTGAGTACCAAATTTGAAAGCATGCTCTTTCATATGGACACCAACGATCGCATCCTCAATGGGATTTCCCGAGGCGTCTTGTACCGTCAGCGTGAGTTCAGATTTGCGGTGAGAAAGATCCTGTCCAAAAAGTTCACCACTGATTCCTACGTAAGCAACCAGTAACCAACCGAGCAGCCTGCAAGCTATTTTTCTTTTCGACTTCATCGGCTTATCAATCGGGGCAGGAGAGGGGAGTTTCTACACAATCCAGTAACATGAAATGTGACGCTGTTTTAAGGATAACCAAACAGGATTTATTTTCCAGCGTTTTTAAAAAACGATCATCATTTACAAAGCTCTATTCAGAAGACCTTTTTTAGTAAAACTGCATTACCGCAATTCCCCCAAAACACCAATGCTCTGCCTGTCGAAGCCGACGAGATTGCAATCAATCATCCAAAAGCTTGGGAAATTCGTTGGATTCTCAGATCGCCATTTCATTTGCGAAATGAAGTTACAACGATAGACTAATGAGCATGGGTAACAAACAAATATTTGGAAGAGACGTAGACGAGTGGATCGATGAATACGCCTTAAGCCACCAAAATAGGCTAAACCAATTTTGCCATACGATTGGGATTCCATCCATTGTCATTGGGTTACTGCTGTTACCGATTGGATTTTTCTGGCTCTGGTGTTTGTACGCGGGAGTCACCCTCTTTGTACTCGGCTGGGTCTTCCAATTCATCGGTCACGCATTCGAAGGAAAACCGCCGGAGTTTCTCAAAGACTGGCGGTTCCTTTTTATCGGCCTTCGCTGGTGGATTAGAAAAATAAAAGGGTAACCAAATAGCAGGATCTGCGATCATGCGGCTAGTGGCCCAAAACGCCTCCACGCTTGAGGCCGATTTGTTTTGGATATCCGTCACCCGTTTTTATTTTTTAAATTGTCGATGACCGGCATCGCCACCAGCCATCAAATAGCCAATTAAATCGTTAACTTCCTGAGGGTTCAATTTATCCAATAAATTCTCTGGCATCTGAGAAACTTTTGACGGCCGAATTTCATCGATCTCATCTTTTGCAACGACAATTGGATCGGCTCCGACTTTCCCGGGATAAATCGCGACTTTACCTCCATCTTGTTCGGTTACGATTCCCTCGATTAGGCGCCCATCAGCCAATACAACCATCGAGGAACTGTATTGATCAGAAATATTACGACTTGGGTGGATGATCGTCTCAATTACATAATTACGATCAAATTTATTGGGCACACTGGTCAGGTCCGGTCCTACGCTTCCACCGAGTCCGCGGATTCGATGGCACTGAGCACAGCCCGCACCGAAAAACAAGGATCGCCCTCGCTCAAAATCGGATTTATTCTTGACCTGCTTTGCCACCATTTCGACTGTCCATTGTTTACCGGGGCCAATGGGCGCTGCATATTCGAAATCAGGAACTGGATTAAAATCTTCCCCGGTAATTGACTCTAACGCCTCTCGTTCGTCGTTGGTGCAAGTGGCAAGTGCCTCATCCCGTATTCGTGTTAAATATTTGGCAAACGAATTCCCCCCCGCTGTCTTCGCAGCGGCATTCAGGAATTCAAAATAAACGCGTCGTGAATCCAGTGACCAACCTTCACCAAGATTACGCAGCATAAATGCATATCCAATTTCGCGGGTGGGTGGGTGGTTGTTTAGCATCCGCTCGATTGATCCGCCATACCGTCTATTTCTGGATATTAATTCCGACCATTCAGGCGTTTCGGGGGATTTTCGATTTTTAATTAACTCCATTGCTTTTTTGGCAACGGTTTTACTTCTTAAAAACACCAACACCCGGATTAGCTCCGTGTTCACCTCGGGGGATGTATGTGGAAACAGTGGATCGAGTTCTTTTGTTAAAGTCTCTCTTTGATTTTTCGTTAAATCACCCAACCGAATCATCCCGAGCGAATAAGCTCGCAGTAACCCCAGTAACTGTGAGTCCGATAAACTTACCGGATCGAGACTGGTTAACGAGTCAAACAACGCTTGTTGATAGGTCGAATTCCCCATTCGAGCAAGAGCGACCGTCCCCGTAATCCTTGCCTGTGGATTCGACTCCGCCAACGCCCGATCCGCCCACTGCTCAACCGGCTGGCTCTCAATCGCCACTCGTGCAGCGTGACGAAGAAATCGATCCTCACTTGAAAGCTCTGGCCATGCGTCATCGACAGCCTTTTCATTAGTTACACCATGATATTTTTCCAACGCACGGCGACGTAATTGGGCTTCTACCAAAACCGGTTTGGCGGGCGGGTCACAAGACTCTTCACCAACGTAGCGAACTCGAAAAACAGCCGCCTGAGCGCCTCGTCCACCCACGGAAAAATACAATGCTCCATCATGTCCAACCACCGCATCCGTAACGGGTAGTGGAGAACTGAAAACAAATGGATCGGCCGCTCCCGTGTAGCCGGCTCCTACTGATTTTAGATCAATTGAGTAGATCGTTCCGAACGTCCAATCCAAGGCAAACAGCCCACTTTGATATCGAGTTGGAAATTTCAATCCAGCACCCGAGACGACTCCCGTTGGAGAACCTGGCCCAATATCGACAACCGAAGGGAGACTGTCCTCATAATAGGCCGGCCACTTACCAGAGCCATGCCGCCAACCAAAATCAGCTCCACTTACGACATGGCAAATTCGAGTTGGACGGTACCAAGGCGAACCTAGATCCCATTCCATATCGGCATCATAGGTAAACAAATCTCCAGACTGATTTAGAGCTATGTCATACTGATTTCTAAATCCAATCGCATGCACCACTTGTTCATTGGTCGCGGGATCGAGCCGGGTAACCCATCCGCCTGGAGCCATGATTCCATTGGCATGTCCGTTCGAGTCTGGCATCCGCGGCAAGAGCAAATCCTCTGCCCAACTCTGCACCCGCGATGCCGTATGAGCGGCCAGTTTCGAGTGATTTCCACTATCGACAAAAATACCTTTTTTGTCCTCGGTTAGGATCACTGCATGATTCCCATGCTCACCTCCGCCCGTTGTACTTGGGATCTCCGTCATCGAGTCGAGCTTATCGTCTCCGTCGGTATCAGTGAGACGATACAGGTGACCACCATTCCGATGAAACCAAAGACTGTCAAAAGCCCAAAGCATCCCCTGTGCTCCAGACAGTTTCCCAAGTGAGTTTACGGAAACTTTTTCAACGATCGGGGGTGCATCTTTTTTTATCGTCATCCGATATAACCCCGCCCCCCCTTGATCGGATGCATAGATTCTTCCTTGTGGATCTGTGGTCATCGAAACCCAACTTCCCTGTTCTTTGGGAACCGTATACACGGGTTCAACAACGAATCCCTCCGGCGCGGAAATATTTGCTGAATCTAACTGCACAACCGCGGCAGCAGAATTCAACCCTGGAATATTCCACGGTCCTCCTCCCAGCGTGCCAACTTTAACCGGTTTCTTCCATGCTGAATCATCAAAATCGACGGCTTCCCAGTCAGGAACTTTTTCGTCGCTGAACTTCCATGATTCCACATCAGAAACAACTGGTAAAAATTTTAATTTAGCGGGCTGACCACCACGGTTATATTGTGTGACGCCCAGTTTAAAACCGATTCCTGCAACACCACCTTCATTGGCGCCTTCAATTGCGATCACGTTTTTTCCTTCTACCAAAAACGGATCGACATTTAATTTGAGCGGTGTTTCCCACGCGTCACTGGCACCTACCTTTTTTCCATTAATCCACATCGTCATTCGATTGTCACAGGTCGCATACAGGGTGGCGGCCTTTACCTCTGATGAATCCAAATCAAATGAACTTCGAAACCAGAGCTTTTGATTAGCCGATGGAGATTTACTCCAAATCCATTGAGCAACCGGTTTGGAATTCAGCCATTTAGAATTGATTTCCTTGGAAGCGTCAGTCGCCTTTTGAGCCTGGACGGATGCCGACAAACAAAACAGAACTACCCAAACAAGAAAAAATGAATTTCGAATCTGAAAAATTAAACGAGCTCTGGGACTGTAATGCATGGTATTCCCGCTAGAATGAAACTGTGGACCAACTAAGCCGATGGTTAGTCGCTGTTGATAATATATCGGATTAGAACTCTTGGGCAAAAAAAATATGAAGTGGGAGAAAACAAAATGAGCGTTCACCAATACGCTGCCGTGATCTTGATTGGAATTAGCTCCTTGTGCATCCATCCCGCGTCTGTTCAGGGAGAAGAAAAAACAGCGGTTCACCAACGCGACGAACGCCCCAACATCCTGTTTATCATGTCGGATGACCATGCCTGCAACGCGATCAGCGCCTACGGTGGGCGACTTGCAAAGATCGCACCAACTCCAAACATTGACCGAATTGCGTCCAGCGGCATTCGATTGGATCGGTGCTTTGTGACCAATTCAATTTGTACGCCCAGCCGGGCTGTGATTCTATCGGGTCAGCACTCCCACATAAACGGAGTAAAAACCCTTGTTGACGCGTTCCCTGGCCCCGACTCAGGTACACCGAATGTCGCCAGCATTCTTCAACGATCCGGCTACCAAACTGCTTTAGTTGGTAAATGGCATCTGCGTTCCGCTCCCTGGGGCTTTGATTATTGGAAAATCGGGCCAGGGCAGGGTAAATACCACGACCCATTTTTCATCGCGTCAACCGACGGAATCGCCTACACCACGAAGGTCAAAAAACTCAAAAGAACCAAGGGCTATTACACTGACTTGATTACCGATTACGCAACGCAATGGCTGGATCAACGGGACACCTCCAAACCATTCTTTCTAATGCTCCACCACAAGGCCCCTCACGGGAAATGGGAGCCTGCCGACCGTCACCAAGACTACCTAAAAGACATTTCTATTCCCGAACCCGATTCGCTTTGGGAAGATTTTTCACATCGTTCCCCCGCAACCATCAACATGGGGACGTCAATCACCACGCGTCTAAAAGACCGGCGGTCGATGGTCGGCGATGTCCAGAAACCAGATTGGTACGGCGGCCCCGTCGAAATGGCCGGCATGACCGAAAAAGAAAAAGGGCAAGCCGCTTACCAAAAATATCTCCATCAGTACCTTGCTTGCGTTAAAGCAGTGGATGAAAACGTTGGCCGCGTTCTCGACTATCTCGACAATCACGGACTCGCCGAAAACACCCTTGTTATCTACACATCAGATCAAGGCATGTTTCTCGGAGAGCATGACTATTTCGACAAACGTTGGATTTACGAAGAGTGTTTTCAAATGCCATTCCTTGCCCGTTTTCCAAACCGAATTCACCCTGGAACCCATGACCAACAGTACCTGTGTTCCAATTTAGACTTCGCTCAAACACTACTCGACTACGCGCAAGTCACCGATGCGCCGGAAATTTCACGGATGCAAGGCCTGAGTTTAAAACCAATTCTCGAAGGGACGCCTCCTGATTCTTGGAGGGATGCAGTTTACTATCGCTACTGGATGCATCTGGCTCATCACCAAATCCCCGGGCACTACGGCGTACGAGACAGTCGTTACAAACTTGTCTTTTTCCATGGACTGCCATTGGACGCTCAACTCGGAGCTGGCAATTTCCCACCTTCCCAGGCAGGCTGGGAATTTTATGATCTCGAACAGGACCCCAACGAAACGCAAAACGTTTATGACAAAAATGAATACGCCTCGGAAATTCGCCGTTTGAAACAACGCTTACTGGATCTAAAAATCCAATATGACGACCGAGACGATCAATATCCTGAATTACTAAAACTAAGAAACCAACTATGGGAGCGTTCATCGAATGAATAACACCCACGCAAACAGCTTACACGGTTTCACAATCATAAAAGCCGCTGGCACGCTCGCAGTTCTAGGATTGGTTTCTTTAATCGCTTCGGAGCGAATTCTAGGAAATGATACATCGCCCAATATCTTGATCATTTTCACGGACGATCAGGGAGTAAGCGATCTTGGCTGCTTTGGCTCCTCAACCAACTTAACCCCCAATATGGATCAACTCGCCAAAGAGGGAACGCGATTCACTCAGTTCTACGCTCAGCACGTCTGCGGACCTTCCCGCTCCGCACTTTTAACTGGCCGCTACCCGTTTCGAAGTAAAGGCTGGAGCATGCCGACTACGGAAATTACATTCGCTGAGCTACTCAAACAGGCAGGATATCAAACGGCCTGCATCGGGAAGTGGGATGTATCAAACCGAAAGCCAATCTTAGACCGAATGCCTAATGCACAAGGTTTCGACTTCTTTTTTGGAACACTCGGAGCTAACGACAACGGCACGGTTAAGTTTCACGAGAACAATCAACCGGCCGGAAAAACTCGCGACATGGGTGGCTTGACGGAATTGTACACCGACAAAGCGATTCACTTTTTAACCCAACAGCGGGATCCTCAAAAACCTTTTTTGCTCTACCTCGCCCATACGATGATGCATACCATTATCGACGCATCACCGAAGTTTAAAAACCGTTCGAAAGGCGGACTCTACGGTGATGTCGTTGAGGAATTTGATTTTCATACGGGACGATTGCTCGATGCGCTCAAGGAACTGGAACTGGATAAAGACACCATCGTGATTTACACCAGCGATAATGGCCCATGGAACCAACCCGCCTACACGAATAACAAAAAAGGACATCCAGAAGGGTCTGTCTTCTGGGGAGAATCTAAAGGTTTACGAGCCGGAAAAGGCTCATGCTATGAAGCGGGTTCACGTGCGCCATGCCTGATTCGATGGCCGGGGAAAATCCCTGCTAATCAAACTTCCGATGCGATCCTAGCAACGATTGACTTCCTCCCTACGTTCGCCAAACTTTGCAAGTTCCCGCTCCCGAAAGACCGGATCATCGATGGCGTTGACCAAACGCGATTGCTGTTTGGCGAAAGCGAAACGGGAGCGAGAAACACGTTTTACTACCAGGGGAATGGAATCCGCAAGGGTAAATGGAAGTATCTCAAAGCCGAACACCAAGTCCCCGGATATGCAAAAGATACGAGCCGAGAATTAGTCGAGGAGCTATACAATCTTGAAAGCGACCCTTCCGAATCCAAAAATTTAGCGTCGGAACACCCTGAAACTGTCCAGCAATTAAAATTACTACTACAGGCGATTGAAACTAATACGCGGAAAAAAAATGCAACTCCAAGCAATGATTAAACTTTGACCATTGCCTCTCCGGCAGTTGCAATTTGCTCATTTATTTCGCTTTGTTTTGTTGGGCTTTGTGTTTGCTTTTTTCGATTCAGGCCATGGCAGTGCCTCAACAGAATTTGCTTTTTGTTTCCAAGCGGTTTTCATGCTTTGAAAACGCTTCGGCTCGGCGGCGGACAGATCGTGCAATTCGCTGCGATCTTTATTGATATTGAACAGCTCCCATTTAACGTCATCTTGACCATGGCGTCCTTTAGCGACTAATTTCCAATCTCCCATCCTCAGAGCGCGATTGCCCTCGTGTTCGAAAAAAAGCATCTCGCGATCAAGTTGCTGCCCTTGAAACACCGGACTCAAACTCAACCCTTCGAGCGGTGTTAAGACGGCATCTCCACGTTTTTTGGGATATGCTACGTTTGCCACATCTAAACAAGTCGCCATCAAATCGACCAAATGGGAAGGCTCGGATCGCAGTTCATTTTTAGCCTGAAACCCCATCGGCCAGTGCACGATCAGCGGAGTCGAAATTCCTCCTTCATGCACATAATGCTTGTACTCACGGAAAGGAGTATTGGAAACATTCGCCCAATTCCGGCCGTACCCGATATAAGTATCGGCAGGCCCCGGCATGACGTGACCGCGCCGAACTGGATAGCCATCCCTTGTCTGTGCAGGAGCGGATGATTGATAGTGCTGCAAATCATCAGGAATAACGGGCAAGGAAGGTGTGGCCGCCCGCAACTTACGCTCCCCGGAAGTCTTTCTTCCTCCCGCCTCGGCACAACCGCCGTTATCCTGCATGAACATGATCAATGTATTGTCGAGCTGTCCGTTTTGACGCAGAGTTTCTACAATCCGTCCAATTCCCTGATCCATTTGATCGACCATTGCAGCATAAACTTCCATACAGGCGGACTCCCATTCCTTGTCCTCTACATTCGCCCAGTCTCCAACTAACTTCGACAATTCCGCCTCCGGGGAGATCACTCCCATTCCCTTCATTTTCTCGAAGCGAGCTTGTCGAATCCCCTCGTATCCACGGTCGTAAACTCCCTCGTATTTTTTTATATCACGTTCGCGAGCGTGCATCGGCCAGTGAGCCGCCGTGTAGGCTACGTACATAAAAAAAGGTTTGCCATCCGGATGCTCATTAATAAATTTCACGGCGTTGTCACTAATCGCATCCGTAAAATGGTAAGGCTCATTCGGCTGATAATCGCGATCATTTTTAATCGTGATTGGTTTATTATCACGCGTGAGCGAATTGGGATCCCATAGACTCGAAGCGCCATTGATGATTCCATAATACCGGTCGAATCCTCGCTGCAGTGGCCAGTTAAATTTCCCCGCCTCCGATTTGGGAAATGTATTTCCAGTAACATGCCATTTTCCGACGCAATAGGTCGAATACCCGGAAGGTTGCAACACTTCAGCGATCGTGGCACAGGAACCATTAAGTTCGCCTCGGTAACCATCTACACCCCGATCAGCGACCATATGGCCGATACCTGTCTGATGCGGATACAAACCGGTCAACAATGAGGCACGCGTCGGACAACACCGCCCGGTATTATAAAACTGGGTAAACCTCAACCCATTCCTCGCTAATCCGTCCAGGACTGGCGTGTTGATCTCACTTCCATAACATCCGATATCGGAATAACCCATATCGTCCGATAGAATTAAGACGATATTCGGACGCTGAGCAAACAACGATCCTGCAATGAAAACCAATAAGGTGATCGCCAAACTAAAAATCTTAGCCATGGTGTGTTCCATCAAATGAAAATCAAATAAGTGTCGGTTCAAACTTCAGTCAATTATCAACAGCGTTTGCTAGAGCGAACGCTCAAATTCAAATTGCTCAGGCAAGCCGAATCGTTGCCAATCCTTTCCCAGAACAATCCTAACCAAATTGGTCATAAGCTTGCTTTTTGCTTAGAACTTTCGCCTTGATGTAGCCATGCGCCAGCGGTTCACCAAATGGATCAACATACACCCGCCCCCCCTTGGTTTTGTTGGCATCCACGTTGAGCACGTGGATATTAAAAATGTAGGCGCTCGGTGAACTAGCTTTGAACCAGTGAATGTTATCCCGATAGTCGGATACAGTGGAGTAGTCGCCCACTCCGAATTTCTGATCAAGAGTAGGCTTAATAATCATAAAATCCTCACCGTCCTCAACACGATCGTAATGCCGTCCGTGACAATCACCTTTGAGTACAAGAAAGGCGGTCGCCATGTTGTAATGTCCATGAGGTGCGACGGAGCGATTTTTTTTCAACGCAAAAATCTGATGGCCAAAAACCAGTTTCGTAGGCAAGCCTTCCACTTCAGGAAATCGTTTGCTGACAGCTCGTTCCCCTCGGTCACTAAGAGGAAGGTTTTTGGTCAGCTTTTCAAAGTCAACGAATTTCATCAACTCTGTCAAATTGACTTTTGCCATCAACTTTTCAACCTGTTCTTGCCACTCGACCTGCGTTAGCTTCCGGTTCTTAATATCGTTTCCGATTGTATTAAGCTCGGCTAACCAAGCCGCGGCAAGAGGTTTTATCTCATCAGAGAAGGCGTTGCGGCAAAACAGCGACTCCAGCAGCGAAAACGTCAACGTGGAACCGATGATACCCTGACTGAAAGCTCGACGATTGAGACTCGACATCAGCTACCTCCAATTGAAACGGGTTGATGAAACCAACATCATAGACCGCAGTGGAGGCAATTGCCATTAAGATTCAATTATCGACTTAAGCAGATTCAATTATCGACTCAAGCGAGTTGGTACACCTCTCCATCGCTCGCATTCTGCTTTTCCTGCATCCACAATCGATTCGCCTCCACTGCCTTTGATTCATAATCCAAATCGAAAAGTTCGTAATGGACGTTGCGTTGTCGTGGCGTAAATCCAAGTGAAGAAATCGCCTCTCTCATTTGCTCGAGTGACAAATAATGAACCGTCCCCGCCTCTGCCACTACGTTTTCCTCAATCATCAAGCTACCCATGTCATTGGCTCCGTAGACCAATGCGAGTTGACCGATCTTCAAGCCTTGTGTGACCCAACTGGACTGAATATTCGGGATATTATCGAGATACAAACGTGCAATCGCCTGCATCTTCAAATATTCAAATGCCCCCAACGGTTTAACATCCGACATCTGCGTATTATCCGGTTGAAAAGTCCAACAGATAAACGCTTTAAAACCACCGGTCTCGTCCTGAAGTTGCCGCAATCGCTCTAAATGCTCAATCCGTTCTTGCTTCGTCTCCACGTGCCCAAACATCATGGTAGCGCTGCTCTTACCACCCAGCTGATGCCAGACTCTCATGACATCAAGCCAATTATCGGAATTGACTTTTCCACGGGTAATCGCATCGCGAACGCGATCCACCAGAATCTCGGCCCCGCCTCCGGGTAGACTCCCCAAACCGGCGTCTTTTAGCCGCGTGAGGACTTCCTTCAGAGAACAATTATTCACTTTTGTAAAATGGTAAATTTCCGGAGGACTGAATCCGTGAATGTTTAATTGCGGAAAGTGAGATTTAATATCCGAAAGCATCTCTTCGTACCAATCCAATTTGTACTTGGGATGCAAACCGCCCTGCAACAGAATTTGATCGCCACCGAGCGCAACTGTCTCTCGAATTTTCTCGAGCAACTCCGAACGCTCCAACACGTAACCCTCAGGATCTTTCGGGCCGCGGTAAAAAGCACAAAAATTGCAGACCGCAGTGCAAACATTCGTATAATTAATATTTCGATCAATGTTGTAGGTACGGTATGACTCAGGATGCAGACGCCGGGTGACTGCATTGGCAGCCGAACCCAACAATGCCAGATCATTGCACTCGGTCAATTCGAGTCCCTCTTCGGGAGTCAGCCGCTCTCCGGCAACAGATTTCTCAAGCAGTTTGGCAATCATGAAATTGTAATTGGTAAGATTGTGGTATCAGTTGAAGTTCGGAAGCATGACGAAAGAAGCGATCCATTCCCGCTTTCTCGTCCACCCCCAAATGAAAATGTAAATATTCCTGAAGATACTGAGAACATTCCTGTTCTTGCAAAGCATACTCGCCATGGAACGCACGGGAAATTGATTCGACGGAATTCACACCAAAATCACGAGATTGTGACAGAACTCGGTCGAGCCGATCGAGATCACTATCCGCCCACGCTGCCCAAACGGCAAAGACAAACGGCCGCCCAGACCACTGATTCCAAGCTTCTCCAAGGTCCCAAACGTACGGGAAATTCTCGTCGTTGGCCTTCATCGCCCGATCACCAATGATCAACGCCGCATCGGCTGAGGTTTTTCGCCAATCCTCTTGTATCGCAAGAGAGTGGCAGTTCGGTGTCACACCAAATTTTTTATCGAGGAATACCCGAGTCAACGCCCGACTTGTTCGCGACCCTTCATCCAGCGCCAAGGTTTTAATCTCTTCCGCAGGAACACGGCTCATGAGTTTCACGCTCCAAACCGGTCCTCGACAAGCAATGCAAGCATCCGAAACAATCACGTACTCTGGATTGCTGACGGCCTCAACGACTGGAATCAGTGCAACGTCGAAGTGTCGAGCGGCCAGGCGATCCGCCAGCCGGCTTGGCAGATCAAAAACAACCTCAAAATCGGTCTGGTTCTTGAGCCCAGCTACCAAGGGTTTGGTGTTTAAATAGGAAACCGCGCCAATTTTGGGTCGACCCATGGGTCACTTTCAAGCCTAATACTCGGGGTGTGACTTCTATTTTAAACCGCGACTCGAGTTGATTAAAGGCAGCTTCACAACACTTCAGCTAATCCGTTCGGCGAGTCCGACAAGCCGCTCGCCAACCGTCACTGCCCCATAAAAAAACCGAGTGATTCAACCTTCTCCCTATAATTTAACCGCATCGACGCCTCCCCCGTAACGTAGTCGAGAACCGCCAAATGTATTGAAACATCAGAAAAAGTAGTCGATTCAGCGCAACCCACCTCCTTGCCCAAGCAGAGCTGGAACGGCGAGACTCTCCCACTTTTACTCGATTTCTCTGCTCATTTGGTAATTTGTACGCTTTGTACCGAATAAAGCCTGATCGGCGACCTTACCCATTGGCGAAACTTTATTAACACTGACAAAAACAAGGCATTCTCGGGTTGTATTGGTCGAATTAAAGAAGGACCGCTATTTCCCAGGAGAGCAACGTGCGTTTTTCATCCACCCTTATGATTCTGCCCGCATTATTTTCTTGCTACCTTTGCAGCGCGACGGATGCCAACGCTCAACAGGTCATCTACCAAAACGAGGATTGTGCTGCGACGGAATTCTACAAACCCAGTGACCCGTGGACTCGCGGTAAGCTATTCAACATTCAAACGGGCAATTCCGGTTTTTTCTACAACTGCGACGGCGAGCAGGCGAAACGTTATTCTCCCTATATCTGCTGGAAGCCAATCACCGAAAAGGCTCTTCCTACCAGAAAAGGAATTTGGAATTCGATCAAGCAAGACATTGAAGAGGTCAAGCAACGAGTCAGAGACGGCTCATGTTGCGACCTGGGCTGCACGTGCGCCGATTGCCACAGAGCACGAAAGAACGGCAACATCGGGGGATGTGCATCCTCGACCAGCGGTGGTTGCACCGAATGCAGCCAAAACTCGTGCGAGGGTTGTGCCAGCAACGCTCCGCCCATCGTAGAGTCGTCAACCGTCAGCACTAAACCAGCGCCTCGAATTTCAAAAAATGGCCAGTTCCGCAATGCTTCCACCCCTTTAACATCGCGTCGGCCCGTTGTCACCCCAAAAACTGAGACAACTAACCATGGCACGAAATTTGGTCTGATCCAATACCGTCTGCCACCCGTTACCTCCGCAAAAAATAATTAAGCGGACCATCTCACCGCCTAAAACATCAAATTGAAGACGCTGCGAGACTGACACTCCAGCAAACGACTAGCTCTCGGTAGCTAACGCTTGCTCAAGGTCTTTAATGATATCGCTGCTATTCTCTATGCCACACGCCAGGCGGATCATGTTGTCGGAGATCCCGAACGACTTACGTTCTTCCGGCCCATACCCCCAATAGCTCATTACAAGCGGTTGCTCGATCAAAGATTCAACTCCGCCAAGGCTCGGTGCAATTCTTGCCAACTTGGCACGATCCACAACTTTTGAAGTGGCTTTCCAATCCGCCTCCGCGACTTCAAACGTTACCAATCCGCCAAACCCACGCATCGTTTCTTTGGCAATTTGATAATCTCGGTGGGACGGAAGGCCAGGATAGAGCACCCGCGAGACCCGTGGATGGCTTTCCAGAAACTCCGCCACCCGCTGCCCATTCTCGTTATGGCGCTGCATTCTGATTTCAAATGTTTTTAATCCTCGCTCCAGTAGGTAACAATTGTGTGCAGAATTAACCGCCCCCGTTACCCCGCGCAATGAGCGGATATCTGCGAGTTTTTCCGAGGTGCCCAGAACAATTCCCGCCAAAAGGTCGTTGTGTCCACCCAAATATTTAGTGGCTGAGTGGACGACGTAGTCTATTCCAAAATTTAGAGGCTGAACATTAAAAGGAGTCGCGAGTGTTGCATCAATCAAAGTTTCAACTTGATACTTTTCCCCAATCCCTGCGAAGCGTTCGAGATCAAGAATACTCAAATGTGGATTAGTAGGTGACTCGCTTACCAGTAATTTAGTTTGGGAATTTATCGCAGACTCCATTGCTGCATAATCGCCGGTCTTTACCTGGCGTGTGACAATTCCAAATCGGGAGAGATGCTTTTTGCAGTACTCTCTTGAGCGATGGTAACACTCATCAAAAAAAATGATTTCATCCCCGGAGCTCAATTTTGCATTAAACAAACCAACCAAGGCAGCCATTCCACTGGAAAAAAGAATCCCCTCCTCGGCGTTTTCCAAAGCTGCTAATTTCCTTTCGACTACCTGTTCGCCAGGAACTCCATACCGACCGTACTCACCGCGGTCTTCGTCGTTTTCAATGAAGTTGATAATGCTTTGAGTATCTGTAAACGTAAACGTCGATGCCAAAACAACCGGATCAGTGATCGAATTGGCAACCTTTTGCCTTTGTTCGCCGGCGTGGACCGACAACGTCGAAACCCCTGCTTCATGCTGGCCGACAGTATCAAAACTTATTTCTCTGCTTTGCTTGCTTGACACGCTATGATAACCCTACTCAATAACAAAAATACCAACCTCCGATTTCGCGCAACTTGACCTGCAGTGAAAGGGAGGAAAAAACAGAAGCGTTAGCGATTGCAAAACCTGCAAAAAACTGCCAAAAAGCAGAGTGCGTCTCAATCCAACGCAATTGAAAATGCAATTGGTGAGGTTCGAAGGCTCTTTAGCAGATAAAGGCTGCAAGCGGCTAACAAATCCCTATGTCCGAAGTATACCCCACAAATAATCGAACTTGCAACAATAAACTCGAGTTTAAACAAACCGGCAGGCAACGGTAGATTCGCAACCAAAAGAACCCTTCAAAACGACATTTGACGCCCCAATATCGTTTTGAAAAGAGAACATCGCTAATTCCGGATACAATGCGAACTCCACCCGCGATGAATGTGAAACAGGTTACGTCAACCATTCAACCAATTCGTTCGCCCCGGGTTTGTACGCCTGTGACTTGCAAGCGAGCGTTCTGTAAGCACTAAGTCCGTTTGCAATAATTGATCCAATGCCTATCTTAAAGAAATGACAAAACTCAACCGCGAAGAACTAATCCGTTTAGTAGACCACATTATGACGACCAGCGGGTGTATCGTTGATGTAGATGCATTGCTCAGTCGGCTTGAACAGAATGTACCACACCCCAACGTGAGCGAGCTAATTTTTAATCCGCCTAGCGGAAAGGCAATGACCGCCGAACAAATTGTCGACCTCGCGCTCAGTTACTAAACACCTTACACACCCCATAATAACCCAACGCTTTTTCAACACTGTAGAGATCTGAATCCATGAAACGACGAACTTTTTTAAAATCGACTTCCGGTATCGCTTCGGCCGCAATTGCATCTTCACTCACAAACTCAATCATGGCATTTCCTAACTATCTTCCAGAAAACAGCAAATACAAGAAAACAATTGGCCTGCAACTATGGACCGTTCGAAACCAAATGCAGGAAGACAAACGAAAAACACTTAAAGCAATTTCCGACGCAGGCTATTACCAGGTAGAACTTGGAGATACAAATGACGCCGCCGAACTACTTCCAATCTGCAAAGACCTGGGCCTAGCCGTAACCTCAAGTTTTCTCAACTGGCAAGCCGTATGTACGCCTGATGCCCAAGGAGTACCATCGCTGGACAAAATTCTTGAGCAGGCGCAACAAGCCAATCTTAAACATTTAGTATTTGGATATATCAATAAACCCAACCGCCAGACGTCGGATCAATTTAAACGCTATGCAGAAACCTCAAATCAGTTCGGCGAAAAGTGTGCTAAATCCGGCATTCAATTGTGTTACCACAATCACTCTTTTGAATTCGCCCCTCTCGATAACGGAAAGACTGGATTTGACATTTTGATCGACCAGCTTGACGAGAATCATTGCAAATTTGAGCTTGACGTTTTTTGGGCAAAAATCGGGGGTTGGGATCCTATCGAAACGTTAAACAAACTCAACGGACGTGTCTCGCAAGTCCATCTGAAAGATCTTAAAAATGGCTCGAAAACCTGTTTTGATGAAGGCCAGGTTCCTCACGAAGCGTTCAAAGAACTGGGCAACGGGAGTATCGACATGGCAAAAGTCATGTCCGTCTCTGAAAAAATTGGTGTAGAACAATGCCACGTTGAACAGGATCAATCTCCTAACCCAATCGCCAGCATTGGCCAAAGTATCGAACACCTTAAGACGCTATAAGGCTAAAGAAACTTTTTGACATCAACACCCAAATTATCGGACAACGCGTCCGCCTCATTGCGCGGTTACACGCGCGGGATGGCGGTTTTCGCGATTCTGTTGTTTGCCTCGACTTGGAAACTGTGGACTCCCCAAGATGCATTTCCTCAAATCCCATTTTTGGCGTCATTGATCACGACGCCAACCTGGGTCGACTGGTCTTGCTTGGGATTGTCGGCCATTTCTCTTTTGGTTTGCCTGTTCGCCAAAGAAGGCAAAGTACTTACTGCGGCGTTGATCTTATTCGCAATATCAACAACGATACTTATCCTGCTGGATCAGCATCGTCTCCAACCCTGGGCATACCAGATCGTTATCCTTGCCGTCGTCATTGCGACCTCGACAAATTCAAATGCGATTTACCGAATCCAAATCATCACAATTAGTATTTATATTTTTTCTGGTGTTAGCAAACTGGACTATCAGTTTGTTCATACCGTCGGAGATCAAATGCTATCGACGCTTGTCGGGCTTTTGGGTTCTACAACGGAAAAATGGCCACCAACAGTCAAACACACTACGGTTCTATGTCTGCCAATTTTTGAAATCCTGATAGGTATTGGCTTGCTAATCCCCAAGGCTCGCCACTTGGCAATGGCCGGCGCTGTAGTAATGCACGCAGCATTACTACTTCTGCTGTTTCAAGATGTGAGTGGTTACGGAGTCTTAATCTGGAACCTATTTTTTATCTTTCAGATCATCGTGATCTTTTATCGACAGCCAGAATCAAATTCAAAATCCTCCAGACGTCCCCCGCTGACAGATTCTATTGGATACTTAATTACTCTGGGTGTCATCTCATTCCCACTAACCCAAGCCTGGAGCCTCTGCGACCACTGGCCGGCGTGGCAAGTATATGCGCCTCGTTGCAGCCGCGCTAACATAGACAGTCCGGTGAACGACAATGAACCGTGGAATAATTTCAGCCAATGGTCAAACCAAACTCTGGCGGCGCCAATTTACCCACAAGCAAGATTTGAATTTGCCGTGGCAGTCGCCGTCCAACAGAAATTCAGCAAATCGCAAGGACTTCCGATCACAATCTCGGAAGCTTCCAATCGCTGGAACGGAACCCGCAATTCCAAACGAATTGCGGGCGACCAAATAACAATGCAAATGAGTCAGTATTGGCTGAACACACGCGCCAGGGAGACTTGGACCAAGAATACTTTAAACAAGCGGTACTAAACGATTTGTTGAGATTCAACCGACGCGCTTCGTTGAATGGCGATCCCCGGAAACAGTATCAAACACGGGGGCTTTGGCGATCTTTAATTTCTCAGGCTTGACAAGCGATCTTTCAAACACAACTCGATTCGATCGCCGATCCCGTGTGAAACGTTGCTCCCCTACCATTTTCTGCTTTGAGTCCGCCCAATACTGTGCTTCATCCGTGAGATCATTCATTAATCCCTGGGCGCCCACTCTATATGCCGCCAGTGTTTCTCTGTCGACTTTCTTCGGTACGCGAATTTTTGGACCAAAAATCACCCGCACCCGGGACAGAGGACGCGGAATGGCGAACTTATCCCAGGTCGAAAGACGATAGGGGTTGCTAATACCAATACCAACGGGAACCAGGGGCATCCCCAGTAATGAAGCCAGATAGACCGGTCCCATGGCCATCTCCCGTCGCGGTCCACGGGGACCATCGGGCGTCATCGCAATGCTCGAAAACTTTGAGTTCGTCTTCATCGCACGAATGGCAGCCGCGCCGCCGCGGCTGGTACTGCCTCGAACAATGTTCAACCCTAAAGACTCCGCCGTTTGGTTCACTAACTCGCCATCACGATGCTGAGAACAAAGGACTGTTAATGGCGTGTGCCCCCACCGAGGAAGAATGACAACAATGTACTCGTGCCAAAACGAGAAAATAACATGCTCGTTGTACTCCGAACGAGCCGGATCAACGGATTTATCATAGTAGCGAATCCGAAAATTAAGTAGATCTAGCGCACGCGGCATCAACAGCGCGTTTACATGACCGGTAATTCTCTGACCTAACGTTGGGTCTGACACGTTGCTTTAGCATCCTTACTAATCACAAAACCCAGCAGGTAACAATTCCGATCGTCCATTACGAAACCGTTATCCAAGTGGCTCAAAGCTAATTGCTCCAAACCAAATCCTGTCCGCTGAGCAAACTCAATTTCAAAAAAACACGATTCTCTTATGATTCATCATTCCAAACGCCACGAAACACTTCTGTTGCTGGTCCCGTCTTAAACACATGGTTCGTCGCTTCATCCCACTCAATCAACAACGTCCCACCGAGTAGATGATTTGTTATTTTTCGCTCAGTTTTTCCAGACAAAACCCCCGCAACACAAACGGCACTCGCACCAGTTCCGCAAGCCATCGTCTCTCCTGAGCCTCGCTCCCAAGTACGCTGACGAACTTCCGTTGGCGACACTATTTCGACAAACTCGACGTTGACTCTCTGTGGGAACCTTTCGTCATTTTCGATTCGCGATCCAATCCGCAAAACCAAATCATCGGTCGCTTTGTCAACAAAAATAACACAATGAGGATTCCCCATTGAAACACAATTGACGGCAAATTCGTGTCCACCAACGGACAGTGGAACATTGATCACATAATGATTAACTTCAGGATTCCCGGCAAGTGTAGTCGGTATCTCTGCCGCTAGCAGAATAGGCTCCCCCATATCCACTCGAACTTGCTGGACTTTACCGTGTTCTTGCTCAACATCCAATGCCAAGATACCAGCGCCAGTTTCGATTTGCATTCGACTCTTCTGACATATTCCATGATCGAATACGTATTTAGCCACGCATCGGATTCCATTCCCGCACATCGCCGATTCGCTACCGTCGGCATTAAACATTCGCATTTGAGCATCCGCCACCTCGGATGGACAAATTAAGATCAACCCATCAGAGCCGATTCCCTTATGGCGATCAGAGATAGAGACAGCCAGCGCCGCCGGGTCTTTCGGAACTGGTTCCTGGAAACAGTCGATGTAAACATAGTCGTTTCCAGCGCCGTGCATTTTGGTGAATTGCATTTTTTATACGCAGTTGGGGTTTGTCAGAAAATGGAAAACGTGTTCGCGAAGCAAGCGGACATTCTCTCAAAACCTTGCAGCAGGGCAAGCCCGAGCCACGAACCCCCTCAAAAAACTCTAGCCGAGCCGGCTGATCTTAACGTTGATTGTCGAGCTCAGGATTTTCATAAATTTTAATCCGTTGTCCAACACCAACCTTTTCTCGTATCGTTTTTTTCCCGCTAGGCCAAGTCACTTCCAGCTTGTCAATTCCCTCAACGTCGCCCATTCCAACATGAATACGTTTAGAATTTATACCCGACAATCCTTCTCCGCAGGACAGATGAAACATTCGCTTTTGCTCACCGTTTTGCCAAACTGCCACGGTTGCTCCGTAAGCGTCTCGCGGACTCCATTCCTCGCTCGCGACAGCTGACGTTTGCCCACCGACAAGTTCAATTTCCACAAAATTAGCCTTCGCAGCCCGATCACCGATCGTGTTTCGCACCAATCGGAATCGGGGGTGATTCGGACTGGTCACACCGAGATCGATCCAACCATCCCGATCAAAATCCAACAACACAAAGCCGCGACCGTCCTCTCGAAAATCGGCTCCCGAAACGAGAGAATAGTCTTTGTAATTTCCGTCACGTCGAAAGAAAATGCGGTTCCTTTCACCCCCACTCAGCGAATTGCTGTTGAGATACCTTTCGCCGGGTTTCGGATCATCAATCCATTCGAAATAGATGGTTCGCATCTCCTCCAATGGCCCCCATTCTTTCGCATTTGAAAACTCGTGTCCCCGACCTTCTCCGAAGCGAACTGCTTCTCGCCAAAGACAACTTCACAAATCTATTTTCGTTTTCACTTCCTCGGGAGCCGAGTAACATCCACTCGGCACATAAATATCAAGATTCCCATCGTTATCGAAATCCGCAAATTGCCCCCCGTAGGACCA
>JAPOIJ010000040.1 GCA_029979005.1 Planctomycetota bacterium
CGAGGCTACGGGGAAATCAGTTACAGAATTGGAGAGTGGCAAAGCCCAGCGAACCGCTGGCCGAAGTCAGTTTGAAATCCCCAAGGGGTTTGAGGTGGAATCTGTTCTGGCAAGTGAGGAGACCGGTTCGTTAGTGGCCATGGAGTTCAATGAATTTGGCTCCCTTCTCCTGTCGCAAGAGGGAGGGCCATTGTTGATTGCTGACCCGACTAAATCTGAACGTGATCCAGAGAGAATTCGGGTTTATTGTAACGAAGTCAAAAATTGCCAAGGCATACTGCCTCTCAATGGCGAGGTTTTTGTGACCTGCGAGGGGCCTGACGGTAGCGGGTTGTATCGTCTTGCGGATAAAGATCAAGACGGTTTGCTCGAAGTCCAGCAAAAGCTCGTCAGTTTTAATGGCGAAAGCCTCGAGCATGGCGCTCACGGATTGCGACTTGGGCCGGATGGGATGCTTTATGTGATCATTGGAAACGGCAGTCAGTTTACGGGTACTCCTGATCGCAGTAGTCCCTATCAATTTTTCTATGAGGGAGATTTAATTCCTCGTTTCGAAGACCCGGGCGGGCATGCTATGGGCGTCGCCGCGCCTGGCGGAACGATTGTTCGGGTTTCATTGGATGGCAAAAGGAAAGAGATTGTTGCTGGCGGGATTCGAAATGCCTATGACTTGGTCTTTGACGCACGGGGTGAACTGTTTTTTCACGATAGTGATATGGAATCTGATCTAGGCTCCAACTGGTATCGCCCGACGATGATTTTTCACGTTCCCGATGGAGCCGAGTTTGGTTGGCGGAGCGGTTGGTCAAAATTTCCCCAATATTACCTTGATCAAATGCCTGCCGTCTGCGAAACGGGACGAGGGTCACCGACGGGCGCGGTTTTGTATCAACATACTCAGTTTCCAGAGTCTTTCCGAAATGCGATGTTTTTTGCCGATTGGTCGGAAGGGCGAATATTGATGCTTCAAGCTCAAGCCGAGGGAGCGAGCTATTCGGGGCAAGCGGAAACATTTTTGAGCGGTCGTCCATTGAATGTGGTTGATCTCTCGGTTGGATTGGATGGTAGCCTTTATTTTTGTACTGGAGGCCGTGGAACCAAAGGTGGCGTTTACCGAGTGTTTTCGACCTCAGGCAAAACAGATTCTCATTCGGAATCATCCGCAATTGCCAAAGCTATCCATCACCCGCAGCCAATGGCGGCTTGGGCGAGGCAGGAAGTTGCTCAGTTGAAAAATGAGTTGGGGGATC
Source organism: Planctomycetota bacterium (assembly GCA_029979005.1). Classification (GTDB taxonomy): domain Bacteria; phylum Planctomycetota; class Planctomycetia; order Pirellulales; family Pirellulaceae; genus Mariniblastus. The sequence goes on from JAPOIJ010000040.1 coordinate 1,251, forward strand.
AGTGGGGAGCAGAAATCGAATCGGTGGCGATTGATGAAACTGAAGCCGTGAAGAACCGGATTCGAGCTTTGCAGTTGATGGTGTTTTTTGGTCCTGTTCCTTCCGATGAAATGCTTACTCGGTTGAGCGAAGATGAGGATGAGTCGATTCGTGGTCAGGTCGCACGTTTATGTGGACTTAAAGAAGGGCCCCAAATAGAAACTCTCCTTAAGAATTTACTCGCTGACTCTTCAGCCGCAGTAAGGCGGAAGGCTGGCGAATCATGGATGAGAATGGAGGTTTCTCCTCCTCTTGCTCCGGTTTACGCGATGCTGAACTCGCTTGATCGTGCGGAATCGCTGGTCGCGAGGCGAATTCTCGAAAAGGTCCCCGCAGAACAGTGGGAAAATGAGATTATCAATTCGGATGAGCTAAGGGTATTTACTCAAGGGTCAGTGGCGCTGATGACGGCGTCACCGTCACTCGAGCGAGCTTATCAGGTTCTAGCAAAAGCTAGCCAATGGATGGAAGGGTTTATCAATGATCACGACTTTGTTGATTTGTTGCGTGCGATGGAGTTGGCGCTGGTTCGTGGACAGGTAGATCCCAAACTGATTGGCGGCTTTGCCGATCGCATTGGCGGTGAATTCCCGAGTGAAAATTCAGTAATTAACCGTGAGTTAATTCGCATGTTGGCATTCTTGCAGGTCAGCCAACTCGATGGGCGGATGCTTGAGTTTCTTTCGAGTGAATCCGTTGATGTGGATGATAAGATTCATCTTGCCTTACACCTACATGCCTCGGGAGAGAGTCTCGCCCCCGATTTGCGATTGGCGATGATTGCAACGCTTGAGGAGGCTGCCCAAGAAAGTTACGGTGCGGGAAACAAGCTGTATGTTCAGAAAGCGTTAAAAATTCTTGCCAAGACAATTACTGAAGACCAATTAGCATTTGTTTTTGAAAACGGGCACCGGTGGCCCAATGCTGCGATTGCGGCATTTTACAAGTTGCCTGAGGCTCTCGATGCTGAGACGGTAAAGATGATTGTCAATCTCGATCAGAACTTAAAAGCAGTTGAAAATTCCAGTTTTGAAACTGATCAGGTGAGGCTTGGTGTGATTGCAGTGTTAGGGCGGAGTGGTGATTCAGATTCAATGGAGTACCTGCGCCGTCTTTGGCAGGAAGAACCTTCTCGCCGAAATGATGTGGTCATTGGGCTGGCCCAACAACCCGGAGATGATAATTGGGCTTATCTGGTCAGTAGTCTTCCGGTCCTCGATGATTTGACAGGGGTAGAAGTCATTCAAACGTTGGTGAAGGTTGCTCGGCGCCCGCGAGAACCGCGGCATTACCGCGATCTCATCATGGTCGGCTATCGAATGCGAGGTCAGGATAAGGGTGCGACCTCGCGATTGCTGGAGCATTGGGCCGGAAAAAAAATCAGCTCGGAAGGCGACGACTGGAAGTCCGTTATGAGCGCCTGGGTCGAGTGGTTCGGGCAGACGTGGCCAGCAGAGACTCCGGTGTCGATTCGGGAGGATGATCGAACTGTGGGTAAGTATTCTGTGAGTCAACTATTAACGTCGATCGAGTCGATGCCGGCTGGCAATCAACTGTTGGGCGGTGTGATTTTTGAGAAAGCTCAGTGTGCCAATTGCCATCAATTCCGTGGTCGGGGGAAGGTGATGGGGCCGGATCTAACCGGATTGGGGAATCGGTTTTCTTTGCGTGAGTCAATCGAGTCCACCGTTCACCCTTCCAAAACAATCTCAGATCGATATCAAGCGAAAACTATTCTTACGGTAGATGGACGCCTGATGAATGGCATTGCTCGTCAGCAGGCTGATGAATCTTATCTGGTTTGGCTTGATAACGGACGATCGGTGACGGTTACTTCGAGTGAAGTGGAGGAGCTCAAAGATAGTAAGCGGTCGACCATGCCAGAAGGTTTGTTAGATAGTTTGACCGTTCCCGAGATCAATGATCTGTTTGCCTATCTTTTAGAGCCACGGGTCGATACGGTTGATACGACTGAAGTGCCTAAGATTTCGGACGCTAAATCAGATTCTGTAAAATAGGTTGGGATCTTTGTACTTCCCACTTGTTCCAAAAATGCGTAGAGACCGGTCTGGATGAGCCAGTTCGGTCTTTTTTTATGTGAGTCGTTCTGAAAAATGATTATCCTGTTAGACTGAAGAGAATAAATTTTTTCAGTTCCAGGCGAATTTAATGTCAGTGCAAGAAACATCTACCGACGCAAATACTTCCCTTTCCGATTTGCGTGAATTAGTACGTGAGTTTGTCGAAGAGCGGAATTGGAAAAAATTTCACTCACCCAAAAATTTAAGCATGGCTCTGGCAATTGAAGCTGGAGAGCTAATGGAGCATTTTCAGTGGATAACGGCCGCCGAGTCGAGAGAGTTAGACGATGAAAAGAAGGCCGAAGTTGGCGAAGAGTTGGCCGACGTTCTCTGCTATTCATTAGCGATGGCGAATGAAATGGGAATCGAGATCGCCTCGACATTGCAGAAAAAGATGGTTAAAAATCGGCTGAAGTACCCTGTCGAGGAAATTCTTGGACGGTTTGGGCATGACGACCCCCGCCCGATTAGTAAGGATTAGCCGCGCGAGACGCTAAAAATTTCTGATTAGTCGAAATTTCTGATTAGTCGAGTCAGTGCGGGGTTAGACCTCGGCCTCGTTTCTAAATACTTCCTCGTTCAGTTCGCCTTCCCATTTGGCGACGGTGCAGGCGACAGCAATGTCGCCAGAGACATTTGTGAGTGTTCGCATCATATCGAGCAGGCGATCGAACGGGAAAATAAAGGCGATGATTAAGAGAGACTGTTCCGGCGAGATGCCGACAACATTCAAAACGGTTGCCGCCAAAAGTAAACCAGCTGACGGAATTCCTGCAGCGCCGATCGAAACCAGTGTCGCGGTCATAGCAACCATGACGTACTGGGACATGTCCAATTGGAGTCCATCGGCTTGAGCCGCAAAAAGTGCTACGAGTCCAAGGTAAATTGCAGTGCCGTCCATATTGATAGTTGCGCCAAGCGGGAGAACTGAACCGGCAACCGATTTGTCAACTCCTAGATTTGTCTCTGCGCAGGAAATGGTAACTGGGAGAGTCGCGCTGGAAGAAGCGGTTGAAAATGCTACGCCCTGAGCGTCGGCAATGCCTCGAAAGAATTGCTTGAGCGGCAGGCCAAGAAAGAGACGGACAATCATGAATCCGTAAACGAATATAATCTGGAAAACGCAAGCAGCGTATAAAGCAATTGCCAACCAAAGTAAATTACTCAATACTTCAATGCCCTTTGTTGCCATTACCCAGGCCATTAGTGCGCAGACGCCGTAGGGAGCTAGTTCCATGACCATCATCGTGACTCGCATGACAACTTCTGCTGCGGAATCAAAAAAATGACGAACGGGATCTGCTGCTTTCCCAACAAATAAAATCCCAATTCCAATCATGAGGGAGAAGAAAATGGTGGGCAGCACTTGGCCGTCTGATAGTGCGGCGACTGGATTGCTGGGGATGATATCGAGCAGTCGGTCCACGAAACCGCCTGCTTCTTCTGCCGCTGCCATTTTTCCGGTGACCGACGCGAGATCTTCCGCAGAGGCCGTGTTGTATTCAACCCCCACCCCCGGTTTGATCAAAGTTCCCATTGCCAGACCAAGGCTGACGGCAAACAGTGTGGTAAGCATGTAAAGGCCGATCGTCCGGGCGCCTAGAGAGCCAAGTTTTTTAGGATCTCCCATGGCGGTTACTCCGGAAACCAGAGTGGTCACAATCAACGGAATGATCAACATCTTGATCAACCGGACGAAGGCATCTCCGAAGGGTTTAAACCAAGTGTCACCGATGGCTGCCGCCCGCTCAAAACCGGAGCGAGCTGAATCTGCATTGACGGATTCAGGGGTGCCGTACCGGACGGCGAGTCCCAAGCCTAGGCCGAGGACTAAGCCGACTAATACGCGTTTCCAAAGCGTAAGGGCTTGCCATGATTTAAACATGATTTCTCGGGGAAAGAGTGTTCCGACGGTTGTTTAATTTTGGCTCACCCGCCAAATCCAAACCTCAGTTTAAACCAAGTCGAGGCAGTCGTCATCTACGGGGAATCACTGGCCAAAATTATAGAATTCACTCACCGTTTCAGTTGGAACGGTTTCCCCGCCTGAAAGTTTCAGATTAATCGACTTCGGCGCTTCTGCCGTTTTGACGAAAAACAGCCATTTTGACTCGGGTCTCATCGGTTCATCCGTTTGCACATAAGGGGCACGGACGTAGGTGGAAGTTCCCAAGAGTCGGACAAGAATCTGATTGCTCGCAATTTGAATTTGAATAAATTCACCATAGATCGGGAGTGTCTGATTTGGTTTCTGCAACGCGGATTCAGCGAATGACCTGTTCATTTGTTTTAATGCGGATTGGTCATCGCTGGAAAATAAGAGCGCACGTTGGTTTAAAGAGGTTTCAAGTTGAGCCAGTTGCCGCATTACTTGTTTGTCGGTCTCGGTGCTGGGATCTTTTGTCGCTTGTTTTTTTATTTCGATATATTGGGTTATTAAAGACTGAAGTGTTTTGAATTCGGTTTCGGTCTTTGGAATCCAGTCGAATTGTTTACATGCAGCGGTCAATTGGTTTAGTTTTACAACTGATTCACGCATTGGATTGTTTTCGCTGATCGAAATGAAATCTGAGGTTTCTGAAGGAGGCGAAAGCTCTTTTAGCGGCTTGATCTCACCTGCAGATGCTTTTAGTTCGTGGACTGAATTGACAGGCACGAAAAAGTTATTCTCATTGATTCGAAAGGAAAGCAAAGCCGCAAGTTTGCCATCTATTTTGAATAGCGGAGTGCCCGGCAGACCAAGCGTTGGCGTCTGGGCAAAAAACCAAACCAGGTCAGTGTTTTTTAATTTCATTCTCTGAGCGGTTGCCTGAGCCACTGCATCGAGCGAGTTAAGCGTGCCGCGGGATTGAATTCTTGTTTCGACACCGCCATAAAGATTTTGGAGAGACGGTGGTGCACATTGCAGCAAGAATTCGCTTTTTACAACATTGTTCCGGGTGATCGGTTCTATCGTTGTGAAGGCGACAACGAACCGCCGATTGACCGACAGGATGATGAGATCTTCTTCTTTATTGACCGCGACATATCCTCTGACAACATCGTTCAGTAACTCGGTTTCTCCGAGATACTGAATCGTTTTCAAGCTGGAGGTTACCTCGATTTTTGAAGCACCTTTGACGGCGCTATAGTTGGTTAATACCCATCCGCGCGAGTCGATGATGGTGCCAACTGCATCGTGTGTCCCTTTGCCGTCGAAAACTTTGAGACTTAGTAGATTGGGCTGAACTGTCTCCCAGCAGTTTTGGGCAGATTTTGGGTCGAGTTGAATAAATTTTTGTTCGGGAATGTTTGAGGGGATTTGCTCCCTAAGTGTCTTGGGAGGCGATTTTGGTTCAGGGGTTGTGTTTTTTGTCTCAGGTTCTGAAGACGGCGTGGTCGGGGGAGTTGTCTCTTGAGCCGGGAGCTGAGAATTGCCGTTTTTTGCGACCTTGCTCTGCCTCATTTGTTTGATCAGTAGCCCAGTCAAAACTCCGATGGCGATCATCAGGACTGCCGTCGTAATGAGAGTTGAAATGAATCGCTGCTTTCTTCTTTTTTTTAATTTGTGTGCGAGTTTGTATTTGCCAGTTGACCGGGTAGTTTGACTGTCAGGTGTTTGGGTTTTCCCAGGTGGTTCTTGACCCGCTGTTGAAATCGGCTGAGAAGAAGGCTTGCCGGTAGCGTCGGGGACAGAGAGACGGTCGGATTGGCTGGTTTTTTTCTGCTGGTCGGGTGACGGAAGCGCAACTTTCGAAGCATCAGAAAATCGGAATTTACGGGAACAACTTGGACAAATGACTTTTTTGTTTGGCGGCAACTCCGGAGTGGTGATGTGCTGTTCGCAAATGGGACATTCAATATGGAGTTGCATCAGGTTCAAGCTTTCGAGTTCAGTCTTTAAAAGGTATGCAAGAATCGAAAATTAAAAGACATCTGCAGTTCATCATTTCGTCGCTTGGTTCAGATTGCCGGTTAGGCTTTGCGGGTGATTTTGGGAGACCGCCGACGCGGGTAGCAGGTCTGACAAATTTCACATTTGGTGCCATCGCACCCGCGAGCTGAACAGTACTCTCGTCCGTAAAAGATGATTTGTAAGTGTAGGTCATTCCATCGTGATTCGGGAAATAACTTCTTTAAATCGAGCTCAGTTTGTTTAACATTCTTTCCATTGGTAAGTCCCCAACGTTGAGCGAGCCGATGGATATGAGTGTCCACAGGGAATGCTGGCACGCCGAACGCTTGAGCCATCACAACGCTCGCTGTCTTGTGTCCTACTCCAGGTAAAGTTTCAAGTGCGTCGAAGTCGGCAGGTACTTCCGAGTCGTATTCGCTTACCAGGATTTTAGAAAGTTCCGAGATCGCTTTTGATTTTTTTGGGGAGAGTCCGCAGGGGCGGATAATGTTGAGGATTTTCTCAACGGGTAATTGGGCCATTTTGGCCGGAGTGTCAGCCAGTTTAAACAGGGCTGGAGTAACCTGATTGACTCTTTCGTCGGTGCATTGGGCACTTAGGAGTACGGCGATCAATAGCGTGTAGGGATCGCGATGGTCCAAAGGAACCGGAGGGTCCGGGTAAAGTTCCTCGAGTCTTTCCTGGATGAACTCGACCCGCTCGCTTTTAATCATGTTGAGAACTCTCGCTCCGACTTTCATCACTTTGGCACCCTGCCAAGCGTCCAAAATTATTGGAAATTGGCATGGGGGTGTCGAGTTGTACGCTGCTATTTCCCGTCCGCAGGCGTTTCAGTTTTTATCTTATTAGGTTTGTATTCGTGATCCCGTTTGCGGATGACTTCAGCGCTGATGACTTTGTCCTTTTGGACACCTTCGATGGGTTGTTCAGTTGTGGGCGTCGGAATGTGTGTTTTTTTAATCGCAGCCAGGACGTCGCTGCCCTTGATGATGCGACCGAAGCAAGTGTGTCTTCCATCGAGCATGTCTGTTCGGGAAAGAGTGAGAAAGAACTGGGCGCCTCCCGTGTTGGTTCCGGCGTGCGCCATGCTAATGCAATTAGTAAAGTGCAGTCTTTTTTCAGGTGAGCTACATTCACAGGGAATGGCATAGCCCGGGCCGTCGCCATCGACTTCCACCCCTCCCTGAAGTTTGAATCCGCCCCCCTGTGCCATAAAGCCATCGATTACCCGGTGGAATAGTCTGTCCTTGTAGTAACCAGACTCGACGAGGCTAATGAAATTGCCGACGGTGTCCGGTGCTTCATTCTCGTAGAGTTCAAGAATGATGTCTCCCTGTGTCGTGACGAGTCGAACCTGCGGTAGGTCATTTTGCTCGCTTTCGGCGCGTCGAAGCAGTAATTCATCGAATAGCTCACGCGCCGAGATGGACAGGCGTTCTGAACGAGACGCCATTGCGAAATACTCAGGGTTGATCCCGTGACTGATCAACGTATCGCCAAGTTGGAGTACTCTTGCGTCTCGACCAAATTGGGCGTCATTCAACATGATGGCCAGCAACGTTCTGGTTGCTTCCGAGTCATTCGGGTTGGCTTCCATTTGAGTTTTGGCCTGAGTTTCCAGTTTCAGAATTAATGCTTCTGCCTGGGTTAGTAATTCCGTATACTCCGCGATTAACTTTTCACGGTTTTGAGGATCTGTTGCCGCGGGATCTGATGGCTCAGAAGATTTTGGAGTCGTCGAATTTAGTTCAACTTCTTTTGCCGAGATTTTTCCATCGAGCGTTTGCCATTGTTGCAGAAGCTCTTTCAGTGAAGTTCCGTTTTCCTGATTCTGCAGGATGCCGAAACTCGCCAGCGGGAGCGAACAAATGAAGAGGACGATCAAAGAAATCAAAAAAGATCTTGAAAGGTTCACCAGAGACTCCAATAGAATTTGAGGTTCACTGAATGAGCAGATATCAATTCTGCATTCAGTTACTGTTCAGCGGTTGTTTCAAACTGACTATTGTAGCGGGTTACCACCAACCAGTTGAAGATTACTTCGATTCTGAAATGCCGGTTACTGAGTTTTTTTCTCTGATATTTTTGTCGGCTGATAATCATGGTCTCGCTTCCGGGTTACCGTCGCCGTTAAGATCTTTGAATAATTGCCCTGCTTGCCAGGATTCAAAGTAAATGATCCGTTTCCGGAGGCGCGTTTGAGTCTCCGGACTGTATCCATTCCGGAAATCACACGACCGAATACCGTTTTATTGCCATCAAAATTCTTATTGCGTTGATAAGAAATAAAGAACTGGGATCCACCTGTATCCGTTCCGGTGTTTGCCATGCTCAAGGTGCCTGAAAAATGGTGTCGGACATTATCCCCTTCCGTTTCGCATGGGATTCTGTACCCGGGGTCGCCAGTTCCACGGTTATTTTTACAACCCGTTTGCGCGACTCTTCCCGGTAGAACGAGAAAGAAATTCATTTGATCATAGAATTTATTCTCGACTAAATGAATGAAGTTGCCAACGGTTTTCGGAGCTTCATTTTCAAACAACTCGACGACAATTTCGCCTTCGGTCGTTTCAATTGTTACTCTTGGCAAATCATCGGATATTTTTTCCTGTTTACGTATCGCTTGTTCACGGTTCCATTTGGTGACCGAATCATTGAACTCATTTCTGATCGCTGGCTGGAGCGGGACGTTTTGTTTTTCGATTCGCCTGAGCATTGCTTCTGCAGCGGAATAATTTTCTGTCGCATTCGCTGCCAAGAATCCTTGATAAGCGATGTCTTCCAATCGGATTTTGGCTGACAGTTCTCCATTCTGATCAATCTTGTTGAGCATTAGTTGGGCGACATCGAGAGCTTCTTCCGGGGCGAAATCGTATCCGCCTCTCGAGATATCAATTTTTTTCGAGATGATATTGAAAACAGTCTGACAAATGCGCGGACTGGGATTGGGTGACTGCTGAAACGAACGCAGTGCTGCGGCGTCGAGCTGATTTTTAAGTTGCTTGTTCTTCTCCTTCAAGCGTTCGATCTTTGCCATGTGTTCAATTTGCCGTTTGGGAAATCCAATCGGGCTGGAACTAAAAAGGCGGGTAATCGTAATCTCGTTTTCATTGTATTGTTTGAGGACTTCTTCGAACGTCAAAGCGTCGTCTTGAGATTGGGGATTTTCAAGAGGTTTTTGAGTCGCTGCTTGAGCGGAATCGGTTGCCGGCGCTGGCGTGTTGTTTTCCTGAGCGTTCAGCGAAAGGCACGAGAGAATCGCGAGCATCGCAGGCAGTCCAGCGTTTCGGTAAAGCGTGAGCATCATATCACCAAATTTCACGAACGATCGTAACCCAGATTATTTTCTTTTCACGCGGTTGGGTTCGTACTCGTGATCTCTCAAGTTCGTGATCGTGATTGACTCGATGACATCCGGTTTCGCGTCTTTAATGAACTCTTCTTTATCCTCTTCTTCGTTTACTTGAAACGTTTCCTGGATATTGTCGAGAACACTCAGATCGGAAATCACCCGTCCGAAGACAGTGCTCTTTCCGTCAAGATTGGGTCCGGGAACGAGCATGATTCGAAATTCAGCACCCGCTGAATTGGGTTCGTTGTTTTTACCGACCATGGCGACGGATCCGCGAAAGTGGTCTCGTGCATTAGGTTTTTGATGCTCGTCGTAGATCGTATATCCAATCGGCTGAGGCCGACTCATTGTCATTAGCCCCGCGTCTGCGATCAGGTTGCGTAGCACGTGGTGGAAAATCATGCCATCATAAATTCCAGTTTGCACGAGGCTGACAAAGTTGCCCACCGTTTCCGGCGCCTGGTTTTCGAACAACTCGATTACGATTTCACCGCGATTGGTTTTGATAATCGCTTTTGGCAGTGGCTCTCCTTCGGCATCCGATGCACGAAAGGCTAGTTCTCTTTCGAAGCCACTCACAAGTTTGTCCATGGAGTTACCATACAAAGCGCCTTCGGGAACTCCGAGTTGCTCGGCAGTTTCCCGATTGGTTTGGTAATACTGTTGTGCAAAGGTAAAGTCGTTATTCAGAATTGAGACCCGCCCCATGAGATTGTAGAGGTCCTTGTTTTCCGGATAGAGTTTCAGAAGCTTTTTGGTTGTTTGGTAGCATTTCGCTAGTTGTCCCTGAGCGATGAGATCCTGATTCATCATCGAAACAATCTTATTTACCTCTTCACCCGGGTTCGGGGTTTCGAAAAACAAAGCAAAGGAAGCCTCCCGAACTCGTTTGTAAGCATCTTCAGCGACGGTGGCTTCCGCTTTCCATTTGCTTCGGTATTCATGAGCGACGGTGCTCTTGTTTTCGTAGAACTCATGCCCAGTTTTTTTGATCGCCTTGATGGCGTCTTTTAATTCGAGAATGGCTGCGTCGAATTCTGACCGTAGTTCCTGTACGCGCTGCGGAGAAGGTTTGTCTAACTCTTGAGCGGTAGACACTGTCGAGAGTGCGGTGGCAATGAAGATCAGGCAGATCTTAATTAACCACGAGGATCGGCGAGAGTTCATATTAGGAAGGCGAAGCATAATTGTCGTTGCTCTGATTTTGTTGAATTATCAAATTACCTTGGTCGTCAAACGGACGCGGACAGTAAGTGGATGATAGAAATGGTAAACCCGCGCACCAAACTCCCTTTTTCGACTGGTATTTCAGGTATATCAATCATAGTATAGCGGTTCGACATCTTTTAGACCGTATTCCAGACTTTCCCTTAAAAGAAAACATCGATGCCAAGGTTCAAGCGCGGTAAAAATCTGGCGAAATGGAACTCCAATCGCGCTGAGGCGGGGCATGGGAAGTTAAGAATTGTCGGTGGTTCCTTTCGGGGGAGATTAATCGATTATTCCGGTGATCCGGTGACACGTCCGATGAAGGACCACACGCGCGAGGCAGTTTTTAACCTTGTTGGTGGGTGGGTGAAAGGCAAAACAGTTTTTGACCTTTTCGCGGGTACCGGGGCGATGGGGTTGGAAGCCCTTAGCCGCGGCGCGTCCAAGTGTATCTTCGTGGAACGTCACTTCCCTACAGTACGAATTATTCGGGAAAATGTTCTAAGTCTCGACCCGAATCTGCCGGTAGATGTGAATTCGTCAGACACTTTTTTCTGGGTGAGGCAGTTCCTGAAAAACCCCGAAATGTGGCCGTCAGAGCCTTGGGTGGTATTTTGCTGCCCTCCTTATGCACTGTATGTCGAAAAGCCAATGGAAATCGTCGGGATGATAGAGAGCTTGATGAAGATCGCCCCTCCCGAGAGTGTGTTTGTGGTCGAATCTGACAGTCGATTTGACACGGAACTGCTACCAGAGCCTCAGTCATGGTTTGTCAGGAAATACTCGCCTGCGCTCGTTGCAGTGCGCCGTGAGCGGGAAACTGTCACCGATGACACCGTGGATGAAATGAGCTAAAGCTGCTTAGACCGTCCGGTGGGAGAAGGCAGACCATTTTTGCCTGAACTTCCCAAATAACCGACAAAGTTTTAGTTTTTCGATTCGTTTGAAGAGAATTCCCCATTTTCTTTAGGGATTACAGTTTGACTTTGTCGGACTGAGCCTCCGATGAGCTAGATAGCCCATTTTATCCCGTCTAGTACGGTTAAGCCGCCGGTTTCTCGGAGTTCACTTTTCGATGCTCACACGATTCGCAAGGAATGCGTTTCTCGGTCTTTTGTTTGCCACCGTTTCGATGGCAAGCGATGGCCTGGCAAAGCAGACGGCTCAGCATGCCCATTTCAACGATGAAACAGCTTCGTTAACAAATGGTGGCGGTCCTGTTTGGGTAACGTTTCAAAGTGAATTACGGAATTACCGCCCTTCCCCCGATGCGTTAATTCAGCAAATCGAATCGCTCGCTTTCATTCCTGAGTTAGACTCATGGTCCTCGGAGACGCTCGCCATTCTTGGTCAACTGTCTCAAGAGGAATTGGGCATTAGTAAGACGCGAGAGCTTTATGAGCGGTTGGAAACGCAAGCGAACCTTGCGAGAGACATTTCAGAAGTTGTTCGTGAACGTGGCGAAAATTCGCCAGAGACAAAATACGATTATTGCGAAGTTGCTCGACTCTCCTATCGAATCAAGCGACGGCTCGCGATTTGGAACACGATCTTAGATTCTAAATCCGAACTTGAGAATGATCATGAGCCGGTTACCCACTCATTTGGTGCGGGATCGGTTTCACAACAGAGTTTGTTGGATGATCTCGCCGCAAGCAACATTGATCCTGTTTGGCGTGATTATTTGATGTTGGAGTCACTGGAGTCAGTGTTGGCGAATGAACCACCTGAGTCTTCTAAAGTGAGAACTGCCGCTCGGGAAGTTCTTGCAAGAATCTATTCTCCAGTACTCAACAATGAGCAGGCGAGTTATCTGATCAGCGTGATCAGGCCCTACTCGCTAAAGCTGTTAAAGGAGATTGCGACGCTGCCTTTTGATGAAATGGAATTGCTTCGTCGAATCGAAAATTATGAATCAAATCCGTCTTCTTTGACCGGTTATTACTTAAATGACCAGTATCAGAACTTGTTGTGGTCTGAAGAGCCGGATGAGATCGCTATGGCGAAAGCGATTGAAACACACTATCGAAATGCAAACATTCGTTTAGCGTTTTCTGAGCGTCTAATAAACCGGTTGCTTCCTAAGCTGCCTGAAATCGAGCAACCGGTAGATCAGAGAATCAAGGGTGCCCGCGTCTTGGGTAAGAGCCTGATATCGAATCAACTTCGTGTAAATTTGATTCCTGATGAGTCTCAGATTCAATTGAATCTCGAAACCCGAGGTGATGTCCAATCGGACACGGTAGCGAAAACAAAAGTCTTTAAATTGACGAATCTCGGCAGGGCTAATTTCGAAGTTTTCCAAAATATCATGATCAACGAGGAAGGCATCGAAGCGGTCGGAGATCCCTTTGCTCGAGCGAAAGCCAAGCAGTCGCTGGTCGGAGTTGAATCTGGATTGGATAACCATCCGATTCTTGGGAAGCTGGCTCGAAAATTAGCAAAAAACAATTTGAAGCGGGAGGCTCCTGAAACCGACCGGATGTACAAGCAGACGGTGGAATCGTCTGTTGAAGAGCAGATGCGGGAGCAGGTGGGGGAGCAGTTGCAGGTGGTTCGCGAACTGGCCTACACGAAATTATTTCAGCCACTGTTTCGAATGGATTTAGAGCCGGAACCCAAGCAGTTGTCGACGACTGTGGACCAAATGGTTGTTCGGTACCGGATCGGCGGACGCGACCAGATGGCGGCTAATACAGCGAGGCCGCTGGACAATGCCGACAGCTTAATGAGCTTCCAATTGCACCAATCAGCAGTCAACAATGCGATTTCCCGCATTGGTCTGAACGGCAATAAATTTACGGTCGATGAATTGATAACGCATTTACAAGAATTTGTGGGTGCGGAGAATTCAGCGGAGCCGCGTCCGAAAAGTGACCGGCACGCGGAAATCGGGTTTGCCTATTTCGATCCAATTTTAGTTGAGTTCCAGGATGACCAGTTACGGGTGACTCTAAATTTGAGATCTTTGAAGATTGGGGACAAAGGAAAAGTTTGGAAAAACGTTTCACTTACGGCCGCCTATCGATTTGTTAGAGATGGGATGAAGATTCAATTGCAGCAAAACGACGACGGTACACGTATCCGAGGAAAGCGACTTCGGTTTAGTGATAAAGCGGCGATCAGCACCGTCATGAAGGTGTTGTTTAAAAAAGAATATTCAGTCGCATCGTTGCCTGAAAAGCTCGCGCAGCGGATTGACACAAGTCAACTTGAAATTTCCCAACTCTCTGTTTCCGACGGCTGGCTTGCCGTTTCGGTGGATGACCGGGAAATCAAGACTGCTCAGGAAACCGTACTGGATATCTTCCGAACTAGTACCAGCCGGAAATTGATGAACCGACGCTAGCTCCCTACCAAGGGTTTTAAAATACGCGTTTAATCTCGCGTCGGTCTCCAAACCGGTTTGGGAGAAATAGCCGGTGGTGAGTTTTTAGATTTTGATTTCTTTATCTTGGCGGGCTGTTTTTTGCCCGATTCCAAAGTCTCTTCAGGAATAGCCTTTGAAGCGACACGAGTCTGTTCGGCGTCTCCAGAAGCCGGAATCCAGCGGTGGTCTTCACGCGTCCAGCGACGAATCTCAGAATCATTCACTGAGTAGTCAGCCTCGGGGGGCGTGATTTCGAGTTGATGTTTTGTCTTCAACGTACGGCCGTCAGACGTAACGAGTCTTACATGTAAGTCCAGCGAGCTATTGGTGGGAATGGCCTGTTCCCAGGGAAGGTGCAAGAGAATTCCTCTTTCGCCGGATGGATCCTTCGCAAAGAATAATTTTGTCTCCTCGGACACAAACTTCCATAGTCCGATTCTTTGGCGTTCGGGTGTTGCCAGTGGGTCGATCAAGCTGACCGTAAGTTCACCATTGGAGTGAACGGATGCTCCTGTGTCGTCTTGCGGCGTGATGAAAATTTCAACCCCCTCATCGCCGTCGATAGTATCGAGGTTGATTCCGGTCGTCGGTTGCGAGTAGACGGAAATAGACGCCGCTTTTCTGATCTTGAGTGTGGGCTCGGGCGGTGCCAGCGTAGGAATTGCGGCGTTATAAGCGACTTGCCCGATCGTTGCGCTGTCCGGTTGGGGTTGGTTCGAATCGCTTTGATCGAGTCGTGTATCCTCTCGATTTTCGCCGCTAATCGATAGACTATCTTCCGATTCGTCGCTTGAATGTTCTTGTTCTTTTAGCTCAGCTTGAAGTTCTTTAAATTTCTTCTCCCAGTGCTTCGACGCTGACTCGTGCATATACGCGTCTTCTTGCCAATCGAGGATTTCCTGTCTCAGCTCAACAATTTCCTTTTGGTTAGCTGGGAATGAACGACAGCCAACCGCTAAAAGTGAACAGCTTATTGCCAAGAAAAACAGGCGCATCGCTAAAAAGCCTTTTAAAATAGAAATCGAAAGACTGTCTTTAGATGATTTCTTTACGTGGCATCAATCCCAATTCGTATCCAGATAGCTATTCGCCAGGTCTGAATCAATTCTGCTTGTCCGGTAACCGCTAGCAAATAGCGCAGCCCCCAACCGCGTAGGTAATATCAGCTGCTATTTTTCGAAGTGTCTAACCTGCTTGGACTTGAATTTCGAGTGTGGCCTCAAAATTCAATGAGTTAGTAATGAAGCAGGCGTTTTCGGCCTTTTCCAAGAGTCGTTCCGCCCGGTTGGAATCTGCATCGGCGGGGATCGTCAAATTTGCCAAAATTTTCATCTCGGTAAATTGCATTCCGCGGTCAACTTTATCCAGCGTTCCGGTGACGTCGCATTGCAATGCCGTCCATGAGAATCGTGACGCGGCGGCGATTGCCTTAAACGACAACGTGAAACAGTCCGCTACTGCCGCGACCAGAAGGTCTTCGGGAGACCATTCGTTGCCGGAGCCACCGAATTCGGTAGGTGGTCCGGATACCAACGTGGGAAGCCCGTCGGCAGTTAAGTCGACGAGTTGTTCAGGTGTCGCAGAAGCGCTGACTGAGTACTGGTGTGCCATAAGAATCTTTAATTTACTGGGTTTCGCCGAGGCTTGTGACGACTTGATCAATCAAGTTAAATTCCTGTGCCTCTTCGGCAGTCATGAAATTATCGCGATCCGTGTTAGCTTCGATTTCTTCAAGTGTTTTCCCTGTGTGTTTTACTTGAAGGAGATTCAGCCGTTCTTTGACGCGGCGAAGTTCTTTTCGGTGAATCATGATTTCTTCCGCGGTGCCCTGCATCCCGGCAAGCGGTTGGTGGATCATGATGCTGGCGTTGGGCAGCGCGTATCGCTTACCGGCTGTGCCAGCGGTCAACAGCATTGCGCCCATCGATGCGGCTTGGCCGAGGCAATAGGTTGCGACATCACACGAAATGAATTGCATCGTATCGTAGATCGCAAGTCCCGCCGTGACGCTTCCACCCGGGGAATTAATGTATAGGTGAATATCTTTTTTTGGATCTTCTGATTGCAGGAACAGCATTTGTGCAACCAACGAGTTCGCCAGATCGGCGGTTACCTGTTGGCCGAGAAAAATGATGCGGTCCCTTAAAAGTCGACTGTAGATGTCGTAAACCCGTTCTTCGCGACCTGAATTATCGACCACGTAGGGAACGTATGACATAATCTTCTACTCCGGTTGACCGTTTGAATATGAATGAAATCTAAAAAGTGTTGTGTGTGTCGACGCGGGGTCGCCACCGTCGTCCAATGTCTAAAGACACGATGGTCGACTGGTTTAAAAATTAATCGTCGTCTTCGTCTTCTGTGGCTTTGCGAATGGTAATTTCGTCAACCACGCCGTACGCTTTGGCTTGTTCAGCAGTAAGGAAAAAATCACGATCGGTGTCTTCAGCAATTTTTTCTACTGTTTGCCCGGTGTGTTTGGCCAGAATCTCGTTGAGCACGGTTCGATTTCGAAGAATTTCATCGGCTTGAATTTCAATATCGCTAACCTGACCGCCGACACCGCCGTGAGGCTGGTGAATCATGACTCTCGAGTTGGGAAGGCAGAATCTTTGACCTTTGGTACCACCAGCGAGTAAGACCGCAGCACCACTCGCCGCTTGGCCGACGCAAAACGTAGCAACGGGGCAGGACATGATTTGCATGACGTCGTAGATTGCCATCGTGGCAATTACGTCGCCTCCGGGAGAGTTAAGATAAAAGTTAATTGGCTTTTTCTTGTTTTCGCTTTGCAAGTAAAGCAATTTCATGACCAGTTCGTTGGCATTCCCTGTGTGGATCTCACCCTGCAGGAAAACAATTCTATTTTCCAAAAGCAGGTCGCCGAGAGTCATTTGGCGTTGGCGCTGGTACGAGGCTGTTGAGTATGAATTTTGTATCTCGGAAAGTGGATCCCGCATAACTGATCCCGTGGTTGAACCGAAGTTACTCATGACTGATCCGTTTTTAGTTTGTGAAATGCCGTTCAAGACAAAGTCCTTTACAAGCGTAATGATTGGATTGCGTGGTTCCGGCTAAATGGACTGGCGAACAAGCTCCATAAAACAGATCTAGTTCTGAAACAGTTCTGGATCTTTCTTTTAACCGAACATTTAGGCTATCGAGAATCCAAAACGGAGACAAGGTGAGATACGGTTTCGGTGGACACACTCCTGTCATTTACCGGATATTTTAGGCTCGCTTTCACGACGTGACCGAATTGTGATTTCGAACCCAAGAGATTACGGGGCGAACAATAGATTGGTTCACCGTCGTCGTCGGTGATTTTAGGTCAATAACGAGCCAATGGATGCCAACTGGCATCCATTGGGTGTTTTTTTAATCAATCTATCGTGCTTCGGTGTGGAGTTCCTGAAGCTGCTCCACGTGAGCCTTAAGCTGACGCTAGTCTTTTTTCATTCCGGGAATAGGCTCAGCGTCTCCGCCTTCGTATTTAGCTTCTGGAATGCTTCCCTTACGGCCCGCAGCAAAATAAGTCAAAGCTGAGGAGTCAGTTTTTTCACTGGTTTCGTAATCTGTACCTTTAAAGTTGGCACTCTCGGTGATGAGATCAATTACTTTTCGCTCGATGATCATATTTCGCAAGGAGTCCATCTGACCGGCTCTTTCGAGTCGCGCCCGAACTCTTCGGGGGGAATCGTTTTGCTGCATCGCGATTCGAGCGATTTCAATTTCGTAATCTTGCGGTTCGTCTTCGACGTTTTCCTGTTCGGCGATTCGCTCAAGAATGAAGTGTTCTTTGAGAAGAGTTTCGGTTTTTTCCAGGATGTTCTTCCGAAGCGTGTTTTCACGAGCAACGAGTTCCTGCTCAGAGAATCCACTGGATCGCATTTCCATTACCGCGCGATCAAGTTCACGGCCGGATTGGCGGCGAAGGAGATCCGGTGGTAATTCCCAGTCGGCTGACTCGGTTAAAACCTTGCTAATTTGATCTCTAATTGTTTCGCGTTGAGCATACTGAAGCCGTTCTTCCATCGATGAGCGAACGAGCTCTTTCAGTTTGTCGACAGACTCAAGGCCAAGCTGAGTCGCGATTTCTTCTGGCTTTTTGCTTTCAACTCGTTTGACGTCGAGCACTTCAAATTCAAGTTCGACTGTTTTTCCGCGAAGATCTTCATTTTCAGCATGTTCGCTGATCTCGACATTTACGGTTTTTTTGTCTTCAGCCTTCGCGCCAATCATCAGCGTTTCAAAGTCCTCGATCGTGGCGTCAGAAAGGCTGAGCGTTGGCCGAACCTGGATCAACTGCTCTTCGCTCGTGTTGAGTTCTGCGCCTTCAAATCGGGATGTGATATTGCAAACGACATGATCGCCAGCTTGAACGGCTTCGTCGACAGGAGCTAGATCGGAGAACTGTTGGGACAAAGTACCGATGTGTGTATCGATGTCTTCGTCTGTGAATTCTCGCTCAGGTCTCTCGAGAGAAAGGCCTTTCCATTCGGGAAGGTCAAATTCAGGTCGAACTTCAATGTTGAATTCATAGGTTAGATCGCCCTCTTCTGGAATGACGACCTGCTCGAAATCAAGATCCGGTTCACTGATCGCAGAGAAATCCTGTGAGTCGCTTACCTGAGAAAGGCTATCCATCAGGATGGAGCCTTTTACCTGTCCGGTGAGTTGCTTGCGAAACTTTTTCTCGACCAATTGGCGAGGTGCTTTACCGACGCGGAATCCGGGTACCTCAGCGCGGGGTACAAGTTCGTCGAACTGCTTATCGAAATACTTTTCGATGTCCGAGCGTGGAACCGTCACGGTGACATGACGTTCGCAAGCACTTGTTTCTTTGACCTCAACGGCAAGATCCAGTTTCTCTTTTTCTTCAGTTTCGATAGTCTCAGTATTCACAAATCTTTTCCTTGGCAGGAGACTTGGCTGTCGTTCCGGTTGTTGAAACGGTCAGCGATTCAAAATATTTATAGTGTGCAAGGCAGTTTTCGAATTTCAGATTTAAAATTCAGTTGTTACCTGGCATTCATGTGTGTTCGTCCGAACCTGAAGCATTCAACGAAGAGTGTGAATTCAACGAGTCCAACAGAGTTGAAGAAAGCCGTACTGGATTTCTATCGGGTTCGACATTGTAGCCAATCCGATTGGTATTTATAGGCCTTTTGGTCATGAAATTAACCACAAAGCCAGAATTGAGCAGTTCAGCCGATCGGCAGTCTAGGGGCGTGCCACCGCGGTGAGGGAAAAGAGAGCGGGTGAAGGGATTCGAACCCTCGACATTCACGTTGGCAACGTGATGCTCTAGCCACTGAGCTACACCCGCATTAATCCATTCCAGTCGATTTTGAACCCGTGAGGGATTCAAATTCTGCAAGCTCGGATTATACGTGGGAAAATGAGTGCTGCAAGTGCTACCGTGTCCCACGCCATCAAATGGCTGGAAGGCCATTTATTTCATGACTTTCGGCTTTTATTTTGAGGATCATCCAGCCTTAGGTCGTAATAAGCTGGGATTTTTCGAACTTTATTGTTTTGTCTGCCGCGTCGCAGCTGAGTCCCCGCTGTGAAAATGTAGCGATTAATTATCAGTATCTTGTGCTTGCTGGTGTTGAACCGCGAACCTGGGGCAAGGAATCTGGGAATTCGTCATTTGCTCCTTGCCTTGAATCCCTTAAGATGGGCATTGCTCCGGTAGCTGTTGCTAATGGAGTGCTGGATGCCTGTGTGGTTTTTCGGCAGGTCGGCTCTGGAAATTATGCTTCGTTTTGCGATTTCTAGGGTATGATCGTGCAGCGAGGTCTGAACATCAGTTGTTGGATATTTAGGTACATATATGCTCGAAGCCAAACTCGTAGTGGTCGGTGGTGATGCCAAGAAAACAGAAGTAAATCTGGATTTGCCAGTCGTGATTGGTCGCGGTAAGGAAGCTGGTCTCACGGTCCCCCATGCTTTGGTTAGCCGGCGGCATACAGAAATTTATGAGCAAGGCGGACGGCTATTCGTTCGCGATCTGGGGTCCCTCAACGGAACGTATCTCAACAACACTCGTATTGAGTCCGATCAGCCTCTCGATCCAAATCAATTGCTGACGTTGGGCAATATTACGTTTCGTGCGGTTTACGAATTAGGTCCGGCGGCGGCCAGTCCTGTTGCGGAGGAAACGCTTGCCGATTTGGTTAGTCAATCAGAGACCTCGGCGATTCCAGTTGTAAAAGAAGTTGTGTTGGATGCAACGTCCAAGGCTTGTTTTCCCGCAGTTTCCGTCGATGAGACTCCTCATTTGGTGGAGCCGATTCCAATGGCGTCAGCACACCCACTCGGAAATGGCTCGCTTAGCGAGTTGCCACTCGCGTCTTCTATTCCAGTGACAGAAGTGGTCGAACCTGCTGAGATCGTTTCAAGCCAACCGACCGATCCGGTTTTTTTTGAAGATCCTTGCGGCACTGGTGCCCCATCGGATACTGCCGATAGTTTCGTTGGGCGAGAGACGCTTACCGACAGCTCTGTGTTCCAATTTAGTTCGGATGATCAAAACGACCCTTCTCCGTCGGCTGAGTTTTCAGAAGGCACGCCCGAAGAACAACCGAGTCGTGAAGGCGATGCGTCACTGGATGATTTTCTCAAGAATTTCCCGAAATAGCGTTCTCAGCTCTTTCCACTTTTTCTGAAATGCTAGTCTTTCTGCTGATGGGAAGACGCAAAAGGCCTGTTAAGGGTCTCTTTGGGTCGTGCGGCTGGGTTTTTAATGCCCAGGGCGGTTACGGAGTCGGTAAATCTTAGAGAAATGGTAGTCATTTTTTGACTTCGACTTGCTTTTTCGCGGTGCGTCGGTGACGATCGGGGAAACCTTTTTCCCACGCAGCAGGCTTATGAAGCGTTCCAACGAAATCGATCGAATTTTAATTGCCAGAATTCGTTCTGGCGATTCGGATGCGTGGACCGATCTGATTGCCCGTTACGAGGGGCGATTGCAGTCTTTTGTGAACAGTCGTTTGTCAAATCGATCGGCCAGCGAGGACATTGTTCAGGAGGCGTTTGTCGGATTTCTGAACAGCCTGCCCAATTATGATGGTCGTCGAGCGTTAGAATCCTATTTGTTTTCGATCTGCGCTTACAAGTTAACAGACTATTTGCGACGAGAGGGTCGGCGACCTTCGATTCCATTGTCTTCCGGATCGGACTCGAGCGGACAGTGGCAACTTCCCGGATCCGCGCGGCCTGCGAGCAGTATCGCGCGAAGTGTAGAACGCAAGCGGATCGAAGAGGATGCAATTACAGAAGCGATTGCGGCTCAGGTTGATAAGTGGCAGGCAAAGGGCGATTGGGAAAAACTAAAGTGCATTGAGTTGTTGGTTGTGCGCGGTTACCCCAACAAAGAGGCCGCTGAAATTTTGAACATAACTGAACAGCAAGTCGCGAATTTTAAGTTTGACTTTCTCTCGCGTCTGAGAACATTGATTAAGCGCCAGGGATTGTCTCAAGAGGTCTTTCCGGAACTTTATCAAGATTAAAGTTCTATTTTGCGGCGGTTCGGTCGTCTTGTTTTAAGTCGTTGCTATTAAGCCGTTGCCATCGTTTCTGCAGGGCGAACTCTCGATGGTTGTAGAGGAAGGTGGTGATATGTCAGGAAGACGAGCCAGAACCCAGCGGCGCAATAGTAGAACGAATACCCTGCGTGATCAGGAACCAGTGATTCGAAACAGAAGTCCAACGTCAGTAATGCGTGAATGCTGAATTCAAAACGATTCCTAAAACAGTTTTGAAAGACAAAACAGCTCGAGAGCCAGATCGCTGAAAATGCTGCGCCGAGGCGTTGGACTTGCTCGGCATCTGCCGCGTTGAGAAGATAGAAAAAGGTGAGGTAAACCGAAAGCAGGTAAATGCTGATCAGATACCAAGTGGCTCGTTTCAAAACGTAGGTCATTCGGTTTCGCCTTTATTGTTGTTTTCGGAACGGTCGCGGCCTAGGTACCGCAGCGAGTTCACCGGTTTAACCGATATGAAAGAACTCAGAATTGGTCTAAGTATCCTCGGAGCTTTTTAATACGGGGTAAAAACTGCCTTGGTTTTCCGCTTGCCATTGGATCGCCGCGTTTGGAGCGATGCGCGAATCGACGCGACCGATGTCTTCGAGTGCTTGCCGAACTGTCCTAATTCCAACCTGATCAGCCCAGAATAAAATCCCCCCTTGGTGTGCTGGGAATCCGAAGCCCTCGATGATGCAAAGATCAATGTCACGGAAGTCCTGAACAATTTCTTCTTCGATAATTCGAGTTGCTTCGAGTACGATCGCAGAGAGGATTTGAGTGACGATTTGTTTTTCGCAAAGCGTTGCGGATTCTTCGTTATTGTTGCGATAGATCTCAATCGTTGAAAGCAAGTTGTCGTCCCATTTTGGCTCGCCATGAGCGTCTGGGTAGACGTAGAATCCTTTTCCTTTTTTTCGACCGAGAAAGCCAGATTTTACCATTCTCGGAAGGATCGGGGAAAGTGTTACGCACTGCGAACCAGATTCCCACATGGTGCGACCGGCGTAGAGGCAAGTGTCGATTCCAATGACATCGATGATTTCAAACGGTCCACCGGGAAAGCCAAACTCTCGCATCGCGAGATCGATGGTTTCAATCGAGGTTCCTTCGGTGAAAATTCGAAGGGACTGGTCGATCATTGCTGCGAGCAAACGGTTCACCACAAATCCAGCGCCATCGTTCATGGCCACTGGCATTTTCCGAAGAGATTTTACAAATTTGACAGCAGTCGCAATTGTCTGTTCGGATGATCCCGGCCCGCATACGACCTCGACCAGCGACATCAATTCGGGATGGCAAAAATGGATGCCGCAGAACTTCTCTGGTCGTTGAAGATAGTTGGCGAGGGTTTCGATAGGAATCGCCGACGTGTTGGACGCAATCACAGTGGATTGGTCGACAACGCATTCAATTTTTTGCAGGACTTGTGATTTGACAGAGGCGGTTTCAACAACCGATTCAATTACCAACTCACATCCAGCCAAGGAGTTGTAATCTTCGCAAGACTGAACCGAACGCTCCGGGTGATCGCATTTCAACTGGCGAACGACCGATTGTTGGGTTTCAGTATTCGCATCGAGCAGTTTGACGTCGAGGCCTTGTTTCAGGCAGTTGTCTGCAATTGCCTTTCCCATGAGTCCCGCCCCGACGACACCAACCGTGTGGATCTTTGTCGGTGAAAGTTTCATGTCGACAAGGCCGGGTTGTTTTTTGTTGCGATCAATGAGGAAGAAGTGATTGATTAATCCGCGACTGGCCGGACTCCCGTAGACCTGGGCCATCGCGGCCGATTCGGAATTCCAAGCTGCTTTTATTGGCATGCTGGCCGAACGCGTCATGTGCTCCAGTGCTACGGTGGGTGCAAATGGAAAAATTTTCTTGTTTTCTATAATCCGTTTGCCGTGCTTAAGCACGATTTGTTCCAAATCCCCTACGTTGTCCACTGGCCCCATGATTTTTTTTCGGTCGAAGACAAACGACTCGGAAGTTGAAACCCGATGAATCATTTTGATTGATTCCTCGATCAATGATTCTTGTGGTACAACGGCATCAATTAAGCCGATCGAGCTCGCTTCGCCGGTGGAGATTAGTCGTCCGCTGGTGACCAAATCGACGGCGGATTCGAGGTTGGTGATCCGGGGTAGTCGAGCGGTCCCGGCCCAGCCTGGCACCAATCCTAACTTGACTTCGGGGAGTCCCAGGACGGTGCGGCGGTCGTCCGAGGCAATCCTTAAGTCACACCACATGGGAAGTTCGAGTCCACCCCCGACGCAGGCACCATGTATGGCAGCGATGGAAACAAAAGGACAGCGGCTAAACCGGGCCATTACCGCCCTGCCCCGTTGGCAGAATTCAATAATCTTTTTCTCAGGCCAATCGAGTGTCGCGGCGATTCTCTTAAGGTCTGCACCGGCTACAAAAATAGTGGGTTTGGCAGAAGTTAATATGACGCCTGTTAAGTCTTTCTGTTCTGCCAGTTCGGCCATCGTACGATCAAGTTCCGCAAACAGTTGTTCGTTCAAAATATTTGCCGCTGATTCCGGAGCATCCATGGTGATCATGGCGATGCCCGTTTGCGGGTAGGTTACTTTGGTGATCGTATTAATTGGGTTGGGCATGTTTTAGCTTTATGAAGTTTCGTTTTCGAATATTGAGCTTCGAAAGCCGTTATCCTAATTCGATCTTTCGGTAGTTTAAAGAACGTCGCCCGTGGAAAAAATCTCAGCAGGTCCTGTTTGTGCTATATTGCGTTCTCGGGTTTGAACTAAATAACGAATGCGGTGATGAGGCGATTAAAGCGATGAAACTGAAGGTAACGGCGTCGAAGTTGATGATATTTTTGGTTTTGTTGACGCTATCCGGGTGCACTGATTCCGAAGGGATTGGGACAAATCAGAAAAACGCCCCCGCTAATTTGGCAATCGGTACCGTTGAGGTGAAGATTGTCTTTGGTTCGGAGAGAGAATCCATTCAGGGCGAAGTTGATTGCATGGGCGATTCGACTGTTTTTTCCGTGCTTCAAGCAGCCGCAGACGAGATGGGATTTGCCGTTGAATCGACCGGTGTTTTGAAGGGAGATAAATTCATTACCTCGATTGGAGGAGTCGAAAATCTTGCTGGGGATGGTAAAAATTGGATATATCGGGTCAACGGCGTGCTCGGTGATAAAGGATCGGGGGTGTTTGCGGTGAAACCTCAGGACAAGGTTGTTTGGTCGTTTGGTAAATATGAACCAGAGTAGACCGGTTTTGCGATGTTGGGTTTTTAGCTGGCTGGATGTTTTGAAGGGGATTTTTAAAGGTAAGATCGTGCGTAAATGCTGGGCCTGTCCCAAACTCGCATGGCGAATCTGGTAAGGGTTGTTATACTACTGGAGCAATTTTTCACCACCGTTCTACCGCTATCCTCCTCGCGCATGAAGCGAGAATTTGAACTATGAAGCAGCCTCGATCAGCAAAATCAGTTTTCTTTCAAGCTTGGGATCAAGAGCGATGGATTCAAATTGTCTTTTTTGCAGTTGTCGTTTCCATTGGCGTGGCTAGTCGGTTTTGGTTAGTTGACTGGCCTAATGTTAAACCAGTCGCTGCTTTGGTTTTGTTCAGCGCCTTCTTCTTTCGCCGGGTATCCACAGCGTTGATTGCCTTGTTTCTGATTATGGCGATCAGCGATTGGAGTATTGGAGCTTACGACTGGCGCTTGATGGCAAGCGTTTACCTTAGCCTGGCGGTTGCTGCCGGTTTGGGCTGTTGGGTGAAATCTTCCGTGGATCCCGAGGCAACGTCGCGGATGGGCGTCGGACAGGTCGGGCGATTTGCGGTCTCTTCACTGATCATGTCGACGGTTTTCTTTGCTTTGACCAACGGTGTTGTCTGGTGGTTTGGTCATTGGTATTCGGCAAGTTGGTCTGGATTGGCCAGTTGCTATGCCGCTGGATTGCCGTTTTATCGGGCGACGATGATCGGCGATTTGTTTTTCACAGGTGCTTTGATCGGCGGTTACATGGCGATGAATGCGATCTGTACCCGTGCTTCGCTCTGGCAAACTAAAATCGCGATCGCGGTTTCCGACTCTTGAAGAACGCGTTCGTTTCGATTGGCTGTGAGTGTGGTTGATCTTAAAGAGGAACGAGCAGGGATTACCAAGTACGTTTAAGGGTTGTGTAATTACCCGCCTCCTGTCGCTCCACTCTTCAGTCTATTTTTCTGACGGTGTTCTTCTCAGTTGCTCGTGTTGATCGCAAGCTTGAGGTTGAGTGATAGCCGAGTGTCGTAAACGGGGCTCAGTTTAGGAATCGAGCCGAGCGGCGAGTTGGCGGCTGGCTTGAGCAACAAAAAAACCTCCGACGGAATCGGAGGTGTTTAGGAGTCTCTTTCTGGTCTCGGATTGCAAGCCCGTCGTTGCCAGGGGTTAGTTGGTCGCAGCATCGAGAGGGGCTGCTGCTGCGGGCTCCTTCTTGCCTAGCGCTTTGTCAATTTTTTTGCTTGCCTCGTCGCACATTTCAGCCAGTTGGTTGGCGACGCTTTTCGGTTCGACTTCCTCATCTTCGTCCTCAGTTTTTCGAGCGTCGAGGTCGACAATGCCGACGTTGGACTCTTCGAGGAGTGAAGACAATTCGCCGTTCACTTTCTTGATCAGGTCTTTACCGGATTCATCGACCAGCTTAGCCAAGCCGCCGGTTCCGTCTGCGCCACCAAGGATCTGGGACGTGGTAAGTGCAATCGTTTTGATCCGTCGCCGGAAAACGTTTAGCTGATAAACAGGAAGTTCGAGAATCTCACCTGCCGGTGTCTCATTGCTTGCTCCTAGGCCACCAGCTCCCGCACCCATGCCGGCACCCATGCCCATACCCATGCCGGAGCCGCCAGTGAATTTACCGGAATTACCGCCAGAGCGACCGCCGTCGGTACCGCCACCACCACTGGAGCTAGAGACGGCTGCTCCGCTGGAGTAATCAGTCGGAGAAGCGATTAGATCGAGGTCCTGGTATAGAATCTGATCGTAAACGAGTTGTTTAATCGCTCCATTGATGGCTTCTGATTCTTGCAGAAGTGCGGAGGAGGCGAATTCGGCAACCGCTTTGGTTGCTGCGAGGCTCTGGGCAGCGTCAGTACCCGCTAAATTCAGTTTTCCAATGGCCTCCATGGCATCAAATTTAACCCAAAAACCTGCGTCTTTGGATTGAATTACCGAGACTGCTTTTTCCAGTGTTGTGGCGTTTCCTAGTTCGCCGAGCAGTTGCATTCCGCGCCGTTTCAGCCAGTAGCTAAGATCGTCCTGGGCGGGGGCGTCGAGGTATTCGTTACTCTTTCCCGTGAGAAAGGTTTTGTCAGCATCGGTTAGCTGACCGTTCTTGGTGATGTTGTCAATTTCGACGTGTCGTTGAATTCCAGCAAGCGCTGCAACTTTCAAAAAGGCAGGAAGGTCAGCAGATTTCAAAATGTCACTAAGCGAATCGTAAGCGGACCTGGAAGGGACTGGGAATTGGGGCGGCAAGCGAACGCCGGGAGTTTGATCCAGCATCCCGATCAAATAAACCATGTTTAGGCGGGCAGCGGGATGAAGTGAATTATTTCGGTAAGCTTCCCGAGCCTGTTGAATTGTCAAGTCGATCAAGGCACCGCGGGCACCAGCGCTGATTCTTGGGTCAAAGAAGTCTTTCAGGAATTTCGCACGCATGTTGCCAAGTTGAGACAGAACGCGATTGTCGATAATTGTCATCGATGGAAACACGTAACCTTTGAGGTATTGCTCCACTAGCGGATTGTCCGCCGGGCTACCACCGTTGTTGAGGAGTGATCGAATTTTTGAGAGGTCGTCTCGCAGATTTTTCTCGTTGGTCCGGTTTGCTTTTTTGGTTGCTTCCATCTGTTCTTCGTCGGCGTCGAACGGAGGCAACTGGGTCACATATCGAGGATTCATCGGAATGGATTCGAACTGAGCCAACGCAGACTGGCTACCAACGGCAAGTGCAAGCACCGCAGTTCCGGCGACGATTGCTTTGATCGTCATATTTGTCAGTCTGGATTGGAAACCGGACGTTAGAGCCGATTTTACGGAGTTCGAAGAACTGGAAATGGCCATGAATGCCTCAAGTGGGGAAATCGTCGCAATACAAAACTCGATGAACGGGGATTTGCTCCCCGTACCGTACACGGATGTCTATTTCTAAGATACTCGTTGATCGAGCAAATTGTCAATTTTTTGTGGCTTTTCTGCCCGATGTGCAACGAATGAAGTCCGAATAATTCGTTCGCATTGATTTGGCTTTGATCATTGGAAATGCTGGCGTTCGAAATAGTCGAACATTAGTCCGTTCAAATTGAGGTTTCGGAAAAAAACGGTCGTTCCTTATATTCGTTATGTCAGGGAAGCGAAAAATATCGGCTTCGCTCCCGTCGGTGGACATTATCAAAAGAAGCAAGCGTGAAAGAGGCAAGTCTTATGTTGCTGGAATCCAAAAAACTGCGAGCGATTTTTGGCTGGAGTATCGTTTTTTTTCTGATCTTAAGCGGGATTTCAAGGGCTCAGCAAAATCCATCGAAACTTGAGGTTCAGGATCGAGACGCGGCAGCCGAGCTCGCTGAAATTGAGGAGTTGAGGCAAAAGCTTGGCGGCGGCGTGACTGAATCACTCGGCGATCTGATTGATCCCAAGGCTGCTCAAAAGGAGTTTGCCCGCGAATTTAAACGGCTTTCCCAAGAGAGCGGTAAACTGGCTCCGCCAAAATCAAAAACCGATTTACCGAAAAGGTTGATTCCCCTTCCTCGTGGGCCGTCTCCGGTAAAATCAAGATTGGCTGCCCCTCGGCTTCTCGAACAAGGCCCGCGACCCAAGCCCACGGGCCGTCTGCTCTACCAATCAATTGCTAGGAAACTCGACGGGATCACAGCAGATTTGGAAGAATCTGGCAATTACGAGGAAGCAGATTCGATGCGAGATATGGCCGAGAGCTATTGGAAAAAGGCTCGTAAAATAGAGCCGGTTCAAGCAATGTCGGAGCGGTTAGATGGTCCGTTGGGCATCGTTGAACAAAAAAAATAAGCTTCCCTTCGTTGCGTTGGTTTTCCTAATTTGGCGAATTAATGAGAAAAGCCGTTTCAGAGCGTTTTTGGGGCGAAGAAACCGTATTTGATTGAGCTTATTCCTTGATTAATTGAGGCTAACCGTTCAGGAGACCGTTATAATTGATCCATGCGGTCTAAATTTCCAAGGGCCGATTGGGGTTTTAGGGGACTGTATCAAAAGATTTGATCAATCCGAGAACTTAATCGGATGGGGATTTGATTGACAAGGATGACGAAAATGGATCAATATACAGTTGATTTTAGATAAGAAATAAGGCGTCGCGGTTGATTCAGGTAAAACTGAAACAGGCTGCGAATCGAAAGCTCAGCGAGATATGGCAACAAACAAAATTCAGGGGTTCGTGAAACTCCTTCTAGATTCTGGCGCGATCACCCAAGACCAAGTCGTCGATGCCGAGAATCTGGCAAAGCAGACCGACCGGGCAGTTTCGCAAACGTTGGTTCAGCTCGGTTACTCAACCGAAGAAGAAGTGATGCGTGCTCAGGCTGAGCATAACCGCATGGAGTATGTCGATCTCAGTGAGGTCGAGATTCCAGAAATGGTGATCGAGCTGATGCCTGAAGCGGTCGCCCGTGAGAACATTGTCTTGCCAATGAGCGAAGTCGACGGTGGCCTGAAGGTCTTGATGAGTGAGCCGGGTGACGTTGATACGATTGAGAAGTTGAGGTTCATTCTGAATCGCGACGTGACGGTTGCCTTGGCAACACGATCGAGTATCACCTTGGCGATTAACCGCATGTATGGACAGGTCGAGGGTGAATCGGCTGACTCGATCTTGCAGGAATTTACAGATACGGCGATCGATTTTACCGAAACGGTTGACGACGACGGCGGTGGTGATGGAAAAGGAGACGAGGAATCGAGTGCTCCGATCGTGCGGCTTGTTCAGCTCATGATCACCGAAGCGGTGCAGTTGCGGGCGTCTGATATTCATGTTGAGCCGTTTGAGGATCGTGTCCGTATTCGTTACCGAATTGACGGAGTGCTTCATGAGCGTGATCGCCTCCCGAAGCGTCAATTGGGTGCGATTATCTCCCGTATCAAGATTCTGTCTTCGATTGATATTGCCGAAAAACGCCGCCCACAGGATGGACGAATTAAGGTTAATGTCGGTGAAAAAGAGCTCGATCTCCGCGTTAGTATTATTCCGACCAGCATGGGTCAGTCGGCGGTGTTGCGATTGCTCGATAAGGACAATATTCGAATTGGCGTTCGCCAACTCGGATTTTCCGAGAAGATGTACAAGCAGTTCAATAACCTGATTCGTCGGCCCAACGGAATTATCCTGGTGACCGGCCCGACGGGTTCCGGAAAGACGACGACGCTCTATGCGGCTCTAAACGGCCTCAACCGGCCTGACCGAAAAATCATTACGGCGGAAGATCCGGTCGAATACTACCTGCCGGGAATCAACCAGGTAGAGGTGAAACATCGCATCGGCCTGGACTTTGCGAGGATCATTCGTTCCATGTTGCGTCAGGCGCCCAACGTCATTCTTGTCGGTGAAATGCGAGACGCCGAGACGGTTTCCATGGGAATTCAGGCGAGTCTTACTGGACACTTGGTTTTCAGTACACTGCATACGAACGATGCGCCCACCGCTGTTACGCGAATGATTGACATGGGAGTACCGGGATATTTGGTGGCCAGTAGTGTGGTCGCGATCCTGGCTCAACGGCTAGTGAGGACGATTTGCCCCAAATGCCGGGCCCGACACATGCCTGGAGAGGCGGCGATCAAGGAAGCGGGTTTGACGCCAGAGCAGGTCGAAGGTGCGACTTTCATGCGAGGGAAAGGTTGTAATAGCTGTCAAAAATCAGGTTTTCGCGGCCGCGTTGGCATTTACGAGATGTTGATTGTGGACTCCAAGGTTCGCGAGATGATTTTCGCCAATACACCAGCACAGGAAATTCGAACCTATGCAATGGAGGCGGGGATGACCACGCTTTATCAGGATGGAATCGACAAAGTATTGAAGGGCTTTACGACGTTCGAAGAAGTCTATCGGGTGGCAAAGCGAACGGAGCAAGATGTTTAGTGTAGTCCTTATGGGTGGTTATTTCCTGTTTTAAGGCGCTTTTGCAGTAAAATGGGAAGATTTTTGGACGTCGAGAGGGTGGATGCGAACAATTGGAGCGATCTTCGGATTTATATTTATTCAGTTATTAAGAAGATCTCCATTCCCTCCTCTTCTCCCTAATAGCCACTAACGACTCACTTATCCTTTCTTGGTCCCAACTCAACGCTTCCCTTGTCCGGATTGAAGCGCGTCCTTCATTGACGAGACGCTCTTTAGTATCTGGGCGGCAGTAAACTGGAAACAATAAGAACCGGCCCCCTCCTTTAACGCGGGTGCTGGAGTTTGGGTGACGCGGTCTCCAAATGGAAATCGGTAAAACAGGAAACGTAAAAGAAAAAGACTTATGGCAACCGTACTTATCGACAAACTGCTTGAAGCCTGTGTGAAACAGGGAGCAAGCGATATTCATATTACGACTGGTCAACCGCCGGTTTTCCGCTTGCATGGTCGATTGCGAAAACTGGAAACCAAGGTACTTGATTCGGAAGATACTGTTGCTTTGATGAAGAGTATCGCGCCCGAGCGATGTCAGCGTGAGTTGCAGGAGATCGGAAGTTCCGACTTTGGATTTGCCTATGCCGACAAGGCACGATTTCGTGTTTCGATTTTCAAGCAGCGCGGCGATATCGCGATGGTGTTGCGTCAGATTCCGAACGAGATGTTACCTCCGGAGTTGCTGGGCGTCCCCGATATTTTCACGAAACTGTGTATGCGACCCCGAGGTTTGATTCTGGTCACCGGGCCGACGGGTTCGGGTAAGAGTACAACGTTGGCAAGCTTGGTCAATTTTATTAATGAGCGGGTTGATCACCATATCATTACGATCGAAGACCCGATTGAGTTTTATCACTATCACAAAAAATCGACGGTCAACCAGCGTGAAGTGGGCGTTGATGTTCCCTCGTTTTCCGAGGCGATCAAGCGAGCCTTGCGTCAGGATCCGGATGTGATTCTCGTTGGTGAGCTTCGCGATCTCGACACAATCGAAGCTGCTATTTCAGCGGCGGAGACGGGGCACATCGTGTTTGGCACCCTGCACACCAATAGTGCTCAGGGTACCGTGAACCGAATTATTGACGCATTCCCCGGTCAGCTTCAGGAGCAAATCAGAACCCAGCTTTCGACGTCCTTAATTGGCGTACTTGCTCAGACTTTGTTGCCACGTATTGGCGGTGGACGAATTGCTGGATTTGAGTCGTTGGTGGTGACGCCTGGTGTGGC
>JAPOIJ010000141.1 GCA_029979005.1 Planctomycetota bacterium
AATTCGTGGCGCCAGGTATCTTCCGAAGTTTTATCGCCGTCATAGAAAAATGAAATTTCTGCTTTACTGTCGTAGTATCCCGTGGAAACTTCCACCCCCGGCACGAGTGGTGCGAGTTGTTGCAAGTAGGAAGCACGATCCTTAAAAAATAAGATTCGATATCTCCGCCGTGACCGCGATGCAGTACCCCGCCCATCTATCCAGCGTTTTACCGCATCTGAGCTGCCCCAGTAGTCGTAAAATATCTGCCGCCAGATTAAATAAGCCTGTTCAAGCTCTTTTGCCAGATAGGCGATCCGAGCTTCACCGGCGTCGGATTCAATCTCAAAGTGCGGTGTCAGCACTCGAACATAACTTTTAGCGGGCCATTGCACGAAGTCATGAGGACGAGTCGCGGTTTTGGCACGCAATGAGTCAGGCGCGATATTCCAGCCGTCTTTTTGTCGTTTATGC
The DNA here is from genome assembly GCA_029979005.1 of Planctomycetota bacterium. Taxonomy (GTDB): domain Bacteria; phylum Planctomycetota; class Planctomycetia; order Pirellulales; family Pirellulaceae; genus Mariniblastus. Next base: position 454 of record JAPOIJ010000141.1, read on the forward strand.
CCAAGTATGTTCCGAGTCTTTAGATGGTCTCGGTTGTAAAATAAAACTTCATGTAGCAATTGATACGCGAAGCTGCCCGCGCCTTTCTCTGCTGCAATTTTTGCCAAGTCGAAAATGCGGTTCCCGTGATCGGTCGCGGCTTGGTTGACTTGGTCAAGCCATTCTTGAGGCCCCTCCGCCCGTAAGATGGGCATCGATTTTTTGGAGGGAATGAAGATATACTGGCGACGAGGGTCGCGATCGGTAAACAAAGACAAAGTAGTCTTCGCAAGTTCGGGGTTGCTATTGGTAGTACACCACTGAGCAATCCGGTTGAGATCTGTTAGGAATTCATTTTCTAATGCAATTCGTTCGCCCCGCCAGTCGGTCGATGAATCTTCTACTGACGAAGATTGAGCTGAGATCTCTTTCGAAAGGCCTAGCAAGCAAATGAGGACGACAAAGCTCGTTCGGAGCCAATTTGCACGAGAACCTATTTGTGGCATTCTTGGTTTGGCAGGCGTCAATTTCATACCTCTTAAAATGCCGTAATGGTTTTTGGTGCGAGTCATGCTTGCTTTCGGACATGCGATTAAAGAAGGTCATCAAGTTCGTCGACGAGACTTCCAAAGCGTTTTAATGCAGTATCAACTGGCTCTGGACTTTCAAGGTCCACACCCGCGTCGCGAAGCAGGTCGAGTGGATACTTGGAACAACCGCCTTTAAGGAAACTAAGATAGTCGTTCAATTCAGATTCGCCGCCATTGAGTACGCGTTGGCTAAGAGCAATGGCTGCCGAGAGTCCTGTAGCATACTTATAAACATAAAATGCGCGGTAGAAATGTGGAATCCTCATGCACTCCAGCGGCAATTCGGGATCGATGGAAAAGTCCGGGCCAAAGTAATCGGCCAGTAATTTACTATAGGTTGTTTTAAGTGACTCAACCGTTAGCGGTTCTCCCGCCTCTGCCATGGCATGGGTGATTTTTTCGAATTCGGCGAACATCGTCTGGCGAATAATTGTGCCTCGAATTCCATCGATTTCATTGTTAATTAGATAAGCGCGCAGTCGATCGTCGTCCGCGTGATCGAGCATATGTTTCGTAAGCAGTTGCTCGTTAAAAGTACTTGCGACTTCTGCTACAAAAATGGTGTAATTGTAATACTCATAAGGCTGGTTTTTGATGGAATAATGAGAATGCATGGAGTGACCAGCTTCGTGCGTCAGCGTGAATACATCGTTGAGCACTGCCGGTTTGTAATTCATCATGATGTACGGAATGCCGTCGTAGGTTCCATAGCTGAATGCTCCCGACTGTTTCCCTGCATTGGGATAGCGGTCGCACCAACGACCTGAGAGGCCAGCACGGAGCGTGTCGCAATATTCCGTACCAAGCGGAGCTAGTGATTCGCAAACAACGTCAACCGCTTGATCCCAATTGTGGTGGACTTCGATGTCGCTCAGAATTGGGACGTAAGTGTCGTACTGATGAATTTGGTCGAGCCCCATTTTTCGCTTGCGAAGGTCATAGTACTTATAGAGCGACGGCAAATGGTTGCGGACGGATTCAATGAGATTGTCATAGACGGTTTCCGGGATATTGTCAGCATAGAGTGCTTGATTTAGAGCACTGGAATAGCCACGGGCACGTGCGTAGTAAATATCTTTTTGGATCGAACCGGAGAGTGTTGCCGCAAGGGTGTTTTCGTGAGCTGTGAATTGCTCGTAAAATTGATGGAAAGCGGTTTTTCGAACGTCACGATCTGGTGAAATCAAGAACTGGGAAAATGTGCTTGGAGACAGTTCGACCGATTCTCCTTTCTCGTTGGTCACATTGCCGAATTTGAGATCAGAGTCGTGTAGTTGGCGGAAGATTTTTGAGGTTGCTCCGGCCATTTCGCCCTGCATCGCCAGGAGTTGTTCTTCTTTTTCTCCAAGAGTGAATTTTTTGTATCGAGTTAGTCGTTCCAGTGCCAAACCAAAGAGTTGGAGTGATGGTGATTCAATGAATTGGGCTAGTTGTTCATCGGGGATTGCGAGGATTTCGGGCCGAATAAAGCTTGCTGCCTCACCCGCCCGTGTTGCAATATTTTGGAACTGCCCCATCATGCGCTGATAAGTACTGTCGGTTTGATTTTCAACCGTTTTTAAATAAGCATAGTTACCCAAGCTTTCGGCCGCACGCTCGACAACACTGTCAAACTCTAGGCAGGCTGCAAGTGATTCCGCGCTGTTGCCGAGAGTGCCCCTAAATTTCTCATAGCCTAATATCTGATTTTCAAGTGCTTCGAAAGCAATTTGCCATTGGGCATCGTCTGCAAATAACTGAGTTAGGTCCCAGGTGTCCGATTCCTTGACTTCACTTCGTTCGGGTAATCGGATGACGGTCTCAGCTGACATTAGTTTTCCTTGGTTAATGGGTTGCGTTATCGGTGCGGGACTGAACGGAATCGAATTATACGGCAGCTAAGGCCGGGGAGGGAGGTCAAGTTGTAGCTTCGAGTCGTTGCAGGGGTGGGTTCGGGCGAAGCTCTGAAATGGTGGTAATTGACGCTAAGGGAATAAAGGTGCCTGTTAATAAAACTTAGAACAGAATGTTCATCCCCAGCAGTAGGAATTGGCGGGTTTATACGCTGATTTTATCGCAATTTTCTACCAAAATGCGTTTTGCTTCGTTAGAAAAGTTACTCGGGATCGTTCAAGCCGCGTTTGATCAATCACTTCCAAACATGATTTCTGATACTTGAGAAAGGTACAGTATGGCAACGCAAGAGGAACAAATCGAGATATTAAATAAAAAGCTCAGCGAACTGGAAAACGAAAGTAGACGCATCCTGAGTGCGCTGAGATGGGCCACGAAAGTTCGCATGATTTTGTTTGCGGGTTTGTTAGTTTTCGCAGTCGGTGCCGTGTTTAAATTCACGGGTCTGTACAACGAGATTAAAAATCAGCGAATTGCTGAGGTGCAGAGGATCATTCAGACGGAGCCTGAGAAATTTGCTGAGCCTTTGACGAAACAACTCGTTCAATTAATGGAAGAGCAGGGGCCTTACGTAATGGATGTGTTCCGTGAGCAGGCTGAGAAGGATTCCGATGCCTACATGGACGCGTTTGATGTTGAGCGTGAGCAATTAGTTGCGAATCTCGAAGAAAAACTCAAGGTCAAATTGGCGGCCTCTTATGAGGAGTTGCTTTCCGAGCAAGAGAAATTATTGGTGAAACAATATCCGGTTCTTGAGGATCCGGAGAAGCTCAAGCTCGTAAGGGGCAACGTCGAAGATATCTATGACAAAATTGGTGATCGGTATTATTTAAATTTCCTTCAAGAGCAAATCGAAATCCTCGCTGATCGATTGGAGAGTTTTCCAATGACAGATTCAGAGCAAGGGAATATTCCTGCCAGTGAGCAAATCCTCACGGAGATGCTCGAGTTAGTTCGGCTAATGTTAATTCATTCCGAGAACTATCAGATGCCGGTCAAGAAAGTTAATCCTAAAGCGGACGAAACCTCCCAGGCGGCACCCGAAGTAAAGGCACCTAAGGTTGACAAGACCAAGACGTTGCCGGCCAAGCCTGAGCCAGCAGGGAAAGATTCGGATGGTGAAGTTGATGAGGCGCCGAAAAAAGATAATTGATCAAGTGATCTCTAATCAATGGCACTGTTGGAATTTCAAAACTTACATTTAGACGAGAGTTAAAATGACAAATACTTCCCATGTAGAAGAGAGAATCGATCATCTTGTAAAAGAACTTGCTGGTAAGCGCCGGATAACATCATTGGGCACCAACCTTTCCTTGTTAGTTGGTTTGATATCGATTGCCCTGCTTTGCGTGTACTTTGGTTACGGTTATTTCATGTTAGATGAGTTGACGAAACCGGAGACTGTGGTTGGATCTGCAAAAGCCTACCTTGAAGATAATTCCCCGCAGGCGATGGAAATTGCCGCTGCGGAGGTGAGGAATTCAGCGCCAATTTGGGCAAATCAAGCGAGCCAGGAGTTCATCGCCAGCATGCCAACTGTGCGTGAACAGGCCGAAGTGGCTTTAATGTCCTACATAGACGAACAGCTCGCGGAAACTCAAAAGCTAACAAGCGAAGGTTTTGAGGATATGATGGATAAGCACCAAGCTGATTTTGCCGACGCCATCAACATGATGGTTGCGGGCGGAGATAGTGCTGTGTTTACTGAAAAGGTGATGCCATTGATTGAGGAAGCCTACGCTCCGGAAATGAAAGAGAGCGTTCTCAATACCCTTGGCATTCTGCAGGAAATCAATCGTAGAATGGAAAAGCTTGCTACAGGAAAAGACCTAAACGAAATTGAATTGCAGCAAAGAAAAATATTGGGTCTTACCCGGTTGTTGCGCGATTAGATAACCTCTGCCAGCGTCATTGCCATTCATCTTGGAATGCAGTGGATTTTCAACTTAGTTGAATGAGGTTTTTATAATCCGCCGGTACAAATAAACTCCCTTCCGTCGTTGACTGAGGGGAGTTTTTTTCGATCGTTTGAGCGAGTAGCCCCGCAGTTTCTTCGGTTGCATCAGCACTTAGGAACCGGCCGAAAGCCGATGTGATTTCAGAAACTTGTTCTGGGGTTTGGTGCACGAATTCAATTCGGAAGTCTTTGATACCAGAGTCCCTCCACGCAACGATTGCAAGCGGATCGGTTTGGGCTTCTGCTCCAAAAATTGTGTTTCGGCAGCCAACATCCGCCATTACCGGATGTGCTCTCCCTTGAGAATCACGAACGGCAATTCGATGTTTTTCGCAAGGGTGGCCGCAGTTGGTATTGTCAGTGCCATCGGAAAGGAAGCGACAAAATACACAGTGTTCCATGTGAAAAACTGGCAAATGAGAGTAGGCGATGGCCTCGAGTTTCGTGGGTGGAACTCTTTCAGTTAACTCTTGAATTTGTTCTGCATTCAAATCGTATCCCGGTGTAACACGCGTTACTCCTAAGTCGAGTAAAGTCCAGGCAGTTACCGAGTTTGCGGTGTTGAGGCTGAAATCGCCAATCAGTTGTGGGCGAGTCGTCGGAGCGTTATCGCTTTCGGTCGTTTGAATGAGGTCGTAGAGTAAGCCACCCGAGCGGACTAGGATGTCACATTTTAGGGATAACAGAAAACGAATGATTTTCTGTTCGCTTGGTTTGAGAATCCGGGGACTGGCAACGCGAGCATGGATTCCTGCGTCTTTGATCTTTTCAACAGATGGCCGAAGGCCGTAAAGCTCCAGGTAATCCAGCGTAATCGAACAAGCCAATTCGGGAGCGGAATGCTTTAGTTGTTGTAGAGAACTGATTGCGGCATCTAGTTGAATAGGCGAACGTACTAAGACGTGTAACGTGTTTCGTTGAGGACGTTCACTATCATGGAGACTTTTTACACACGCGTTATGTAATTCGGCCAATGTTGAAGCGACCATTGGTTTGGCTGGAATTGGTGCAATTTTCCCGCTGTCCTCAAATAACTGATCAACCATTTGACGGCGAGCCAAATTGAGTTCACTCGTGGGAACGAAGACATTTTCCTCTGTCAGAAACTTAATATCTTTGAGGTGAAATGGTGTACCGCCGAGTCGCCCGAGTTTTTCGTGGAGGATTTCTAAATCCAATGCCCTTTTCTTTGCAGGCTGGAGGGGGCTGTCTCCAAGATACTGGGCGGTTCGCCCGTTTTCGATGGTTGCGATGATGGAAATGGGTTCGCCAATTTTAGCAGTGACTTCAAAGGAAATATCTCTTGTGAAGACTGGAACTTCTGTGCGCGTCAACGGCTTAAGACTTTTGATAAGTTGTGGATCACGGGTTCGCCAAACGAGGTCACCGACTCGAATCCGAGAAAAGTCGATGTCGTGGTGCCCAAACTCCAATTCGACAATTGAGTCATCTCTGAGTCGAACTTCGTAGACGTGTCCACCTTCTTCGGGTTCGTCGGGGCTTCGCCAGTCAGCCGCATCAAAGACCAGGCCATCGCCACGCTTGACCAAGTGCTCCGTGCGGATTTCTACGTGAGAGCTTGAGACCGAGGTCACTTCGCCGAGGTGAATGCCACGATGTCTTGGGGCGCGACCATTGACAACTGTTTGGTGGTTGGTGCCGGAGATAAAGTGAGCCCCTAATCCCCGAGAATAGATCTGTTCGATTTCCAGCTTTTGATCTTTCTCAAGAGTTACCGGGAGCTGGTGCTTTGCAAGATCGATGGCCTCTCGATAGGCCCGTGTGGTCAGTCCGACGTATTCTGAGTCTTTATAACGCCCTTCTATTTTTACACATGCAATTCCAATCGCAAGCAACTCCGGAATTTGCTCCAAGGCGAACAAATCACCCGGAGAGAGAAGGTAGCGAAATGCCCCGAGGTCTCGTTCTTCCCCGTCTACGATAAGGTCGTAAGAAAATCGGCAAGCCTGAGCGCATTTGCCGCGGTTAGCACTCCTGCCCCCCCACGCTTCACTGCTAAAGCACTGACCTGAGTATGAAACGCAAAGGGCTCCGTGCACGAAGACCTCGAGCTCAACGTCGGTCGCTTCTGAAATGGTTTTGATGTCGCTGAGACTAAGTTCCCGCCCCAGCACAACCCGACGGCAACCAACCGATTTCGCAAGTTCGGCTCCCTGGGCGCTGGTAATGGACATTTGCGTACTGCCGTGGATAACCAGGTTGGGAGCAATTTTATGAATTAAGCTCGCCATCCCAAGATCTTGAACAATGACCGCATCTACTCCGGCCGCGGCCATGGCCAGAATTGCTGTTTCAGCCGATTCGAATTCATGTTCGAAAACGAGTGTGTTAAACGTGACGAAACCTTTCACTCCACGGGCATGAAGAGTTTCAACGACTTCAGATAAATCTTCCAGCGCAAAACCCACTTTACCTCGCGCGGAAAAATGCTTTAAACCAAAGTAAACAGCATCCGCGCCAGCCTCGATGGCGGTCTGTAATTCGGGCCAGTAGCCGGCAGGGCTCATTAGTTCCATAGTTTTTGCTTTTTCGGACATTCAGAGTTTGAAAATTTGGTTTGGCAGATTCTTCGGCTGAGCGTTTGGCTGACCTAGAAGCATGAATAACCGTCACAACCCGCACAATCCTTATCAAGACTGAGTGGCGGTGTCCGATTAACCCAAGTCTTGTCTTATTCAAATAACAGCCATAAATAAAAGGGGAAAGAAATTATTTTTCCCCTTAAGTGTCCCATAAATGACATAGGTTTCACAGATAAGCATTATTGACCCATTGCTATTAAAAAGTGAGCCCTAAACACCTGATGAATGAATTACATAAAGGGCAGCGGCAATCTTCTCTCGACACGATGAGACAGGTATTGGCACGGCTAGACTCTTACGTCAGCGAAGCTGACTTTATACCAAGTTCCAAAAATGATTCCGCGATACTTCCCAATCATGCCGCCGAGAACCGGGTAACGGTTGCCAATGGCTCCGCATTTCACCATTCGTTGATGTCGCTGGTGCATAATTCACCTGACGCAGTACTATTACTGTGTAGCGGGGAGTGTATCAGTTTTAATACCGCAGCTTTAGAGGTATTCGATTGTGATCAAAATTATCTGAAATCGACCCAAATTGGTCAGCTTTTAGATCGACGATTCGATCTAAAAGCTGAAATGCGCACTCGAATCGAACAAAATATCTCTCGCGCCGTGGGATTTCAGTTCGAATTGAAATTAAACTCACCGTCGGATTCTCGATGGTATCAATTTGAAGCTAGAACTTTTGAATTCGAAAATGCGGGGCGGCCAACTGCTTGTTGTTTTTTAACCATTCGAGACAAAACTGAGGCGATTAGCCAGGAACGCAAGTTAATTCAAGAAGTGAGTCTTCTTCGCAGCGCATTGAATGCAACGCCACTACCCCTTTCAGTAAAGACATCGGAGAGCGAATTTCTATTTGTTAACGATGCCTTTTGCGATATTCACGATATTGATCGAGATAAAATTATTGGGCGTGCCGTCACTGATTTTCTCGAAGGCGATTATTCGTTTGAAGATGATTCATTCGAACCGAATATTGAGAAATCCGATTCCTCGCGATTAAAAATTGAAGATTTTATCGATTCGAGCGGTGCCCCCTTTACACTATCTACTCACCGCGCGACCTTTCGAGATGCCGAGAGTGATGAATATTATTTTGTTTCCTGTTCACGTGATGTGACCTTGGAAAGGAAACGTGAGAACCGACTCAATTTGCTAGCCAGCGTTTTTCAAGCAGCCCGCGAGGCAGTGGTGATTCTCGATTGCAATGGATTAATCTGTGAAGCAAATCCAGAGTTTATCTCCACGATTGGTAGAGCACATGCGGAGTTGATGGGAACGTGTCTGTCTAATTCGATTCATTGCGATTCAGATGTATATGCTGAAATTGTAAAATGTTCTCAGATAGGAAAACCGTGGGCGGGGAATGTGGAAGTCGTCAGACGCAACGGTGAGAAGGTTCCAAGTTGGCTCTCGATAAGTCCATCGAAAAATATCGATGGTGAAACGACTAACTTGATTGCATTGTTTTCCGACATCACCCAGATCGAGATGAAGAAACTCGAGCTGCGGCGTCAGGCATTGCACGACCATCTGACGAAATTACCCAACCGAAGGTTTTTCCGTAAACGGGTGGAAGAACTTATCGAATCGGATGAAACTCGCGATAGACGATTTAGTGTTAGCTTTCTCGATTTAGATGATTTCAAAATTGTAAACGATACTGTTGGGCACGACGCGGGAGATCAGCTTCTGGTCGAGGTGAGCAAACGCCTTCGAGAGACTCTTGATGAGGATTGTTTTATCGCTCGTTTCGGCGGAGATGAGTTCGCAGTTTTGATGATCGAGAAAGCTGACGGTTCTTTGGATTCAAGGGCTGCTGCCGAATCCGTTGTCGAGGCGATCAGTCGCGAATTTGTGTTGGACGGTCAGCGAGTGTTTATTGGAGTTAGTATTGGAACAACTGTCTATCCTGACCATGCTGATACCGTCGAGTCATTGATGCGTCATGCTGATGTTGCGATGTATCAGGCGAAAGAAGAAGGGAAGAACAAAGTGACTTTCTTTTCTTCTGAATTGGCGGAAGATTTAGAGAGACGCCAGAGCTTATTAGGTGAATTGCGAACAGCGATTGACTGTGATGAATTGGAGGTTGTTTATCAGCCTAAGCTTTGTCTTCATGAAAATCGAATTAACAGTTGCGAGGCGCTCGTTCGGTGGACCAAGCGAGATGGTGCGATTGTTTCTCCGTCTGAATTTATTCCGTTGGCGGAAGATTTCGGATTGATTGAAAAGCTGGGAACGCGCGTGTTTCAGATTGTCGCTCGACAAGCCCGTTTATGGCATGAAAGTGGCGTGTTAACCGGTCCGATCGCTGTGAATCTATCTCCACGTCAGTTAAATGATCCAAACTTCATTTCGCGATTGAAACAGACGCTGGAGACAACTGATGTTCGGCCCGAGTGGATTGAGTTGGAGATTACAGAAAACGCAGTGATGGAGGACAAAGAGCGCGCACTGCGATTAATGCACGAAATAAATGACTTAGGAATGTCGATCGCGATCGATGATTTTGGAACGGGTTTTTCATCGCTCGGTTACATCCGGGATTTCCCAATTCGCACATTGAAGATTGATCCCTCGTTTGTCCGCGACATTCCTCATTGCACACGTTCAGTGGCAATTGCGAAAACTATCCTATCTCTTGGCCACGGTTTGAATTTAAAGGTGGTCGCTGAGGGGGTAGAGACGTTTGAGCAAGTAGAGTTTCTCAGAAACCATGGTTGCGATATGGTCCAGGGTTTTCTGGTGAGTCGACCAATGAGTCATCAGGGATACGTTGATTTTACGAGCCAGGAATGACATTTCTGGAAGCAGTTGCCGCTCGTTGATGAGCGAGCTTTACTCGGCAGCAGGCCGTAGATGCGCGGCTGCAATTACATTGTCGCCGAAGTGAGAGCCTGGGCCAACAATGCCGTAGTCATTTTCGAAAATTGCATCTTCTCCAAACGAGTGTCCAACGACGTAACGGGTGCTGCCGTCTTCGAACAAAATGTTTTGGCCGTGATTAGAGTGGTTCATGCTTGCTCTACCGGGCATGTTTGCTGACGGGCGATCACCAGCAATGATGACATAACTTACTCCACGAATGCTGCTTCCGCAGACACGCGGCGGTTGGTACGCACCGTTGATCAGATGTCCCATGGAAAAACCGAAATGACCGAGAGAAATCTGCTGATAATAATCTCGCTCAGCCACGGTTTGTGCAGTCTCAATTTGCTCACAGGTCGGAATGTTGACTGGTGGTCGAGAGCTCGCGATTCCAGGGCAGGCAAGAACAGAGTCATTTTCGAGAAGTCCGGCGTCTTTCAGGACTGGCCCGATATGGCCGACCGATACTAAATGGCTCATGCGAGGAATGGCTACAAAACGACCTTCGTTCGCACCGCTGTACGTAATGAGACCACTACCGAAAGCTTGGAGATTGGAGTCGCAGACCGTAATGCGGTTTTGAAATCTCGTGTACGAAATAACAGGAAAGAGCAGGCCAGCGAAAATCGCTAGAAATGCAGTTCCTACCAGAACGTCAGGTAAAGACCATGTGTTGGGGTGGAACAGGCGATCTGAGATCGAAGCACGCAGTCGCGGTTTCGACGCTTCTGATTCAGGATCGTTTGAACCTTCTGCAGAATCAATTGCAGCCAAAACACTTTCGGCTAATGGACTTCGGGATTGGGTGGCTGGAGCTAAAGAAGAAGAGTTCTGCCAAATGGCGACCGATTCCAGGGTTCGTCTCGCAAGCCCGGGTTGGGGCGGCGAAGAATCCAGGCAATCCAATGGCAGAAGATCTCCTTTAATTTTAATTAACTGTTCTTCGATCTCAGGATTTTCATCGATCGTTTGCTGAATGTCACGTTGCTCTTGAGCGTCCAGTGCTCCTAACACGTATCCCAGCAAATTTTCAGGTGAGGGATTTTTCACTTTAAATAAGTCTCTTGTGATTCGGCCCTATCGATATCCGTTTAATCGACGTGGCTGGTGTTCCAAACATCGGTCAGTTTGGTGATCGCAGAGTTTAGCCGACTTTTTACCGTTCCTACCGGAATGTCTAAAACCTCAGCCGCCTCCCGATACTTCATTCCCTGATAATAGACCAGGTGAATGACCGCTGTCATGGATTCTGGTAATTTGTCGAGTGTTTCTCGGACAAGCCGATTCCGCTCGGCACTGACGGCGGCACTAGAAGGATCTGGATCACTACTTTCCAAAAGATTAACTAATCGACCCACGTCCTCGTTATCCTGCTCACGTGGCGTGTCCAAACTGACCGTCCTGTGTCGTTTGTTTCGCCGCCGAGCATCGATGGCTGCGTTGGTCGCGATGGTGTAAAGCCAGGGACGAAAGCGTCTGCCTTCCTGGAAAGTCTCACATTTCAGATGAACCGCCAAGAAAGCTGCTTGAAAAACGTCCTCTGCCATTTCAGCGTTGCCTAAGTAGCGACGCAGGTAGCTGAACAATTCGCGCTCATATCGATAGACCAACTGTGCGTACAATTCCCGGTCGCCGGTTTTGCGGTAATCGAGAAGTAGTTGCTCGTCAGTCACGGGATCAATTTTTGCCTTGAATTGTCGGTCTGTGAAATGAACATCGTTGGTCAATGTAGCTTGCATAACGATTTACGCATCTTAGCGGAGTTTGGTTCGGTGTTTGCTAAAAAAGCCGTGTTTTCAACCGTTTTCTCCTCAATGCTCTCCTATTTAATGGGTAATTTTAAATGTTACGAAGGACTTGCTTCTCTTCTATGACGAGTATCGTTGAGCAACCTGACACATTAGGTCCCGTTTGACAGAGATTTTTTTGCAATTTAAACTCGCGTGCCGAAAGCCCCCGATTAAGTGACAGCACCGATTTTGCTGGCCAATAGATCTTTTATGCAAACCCCATGCCGAAAGTCGTTGAATGACGGAAAATAAATACTTGTGGGCACGCTCTGGTGACGTAAATGCCTTTTTTGGCTTGATGTTAGACAATATTGCTGGCTTAGTTTTGCTGGTCGGCATGCTTAGTGGTATCTATGGCTTCCCTGTAGATTTTGCATTGGCTTACATGGTTCCAGGGACTGCGATTGGCGTACTTGTCGGCGACCTTCTCTTTTTTGGGCTAGCATTTCTTTACGCGAGGCGAACTGGATTAACCAACGTAACGGCGATGCCATTGGGGCTGGACACTCCCAGCAGCATTGGAATGGTGTTATTGGTTTTGGGGCCTTCGTACACTGCCGGGCTTGCTGAGGGATTAGATTCACAGGCTGCTGCGATGCAGACGTGGCACATTGGAATTTGTGCAATCATGGTCTCTGGAATTGTTAAGGCTGCTTTAGCGCCGTGTTGTAACTGGCTGCATCGGATTTTCCCCAGAGCTGGGCTGCTTGGTTCACTCGCCGCTATTGCA
>JAPOIJ010000042.1 GCA_029979005.1 Planctomycetota bacterium
AACCCGCTTGGATGATTGCAAATCAGCCCACCCTTGTTGGAAAATATTCTGGGATGGTTTTGAAATTCATGGGAAAGTTTTGCGAATTGAACAAGTGACTTGTAAACTTGGAGTTTCGTATCGCCCGTTGACTGAACGCGGTGACACCACAGAGCGGTTGCGAGAATCCGAGAAGGCCGTGGAGTTATTTTTTTGCAAACCCTGATGAGCTTTGAAAATGAATTTGAGACTATGTGCTGTGGTGGGAACCGTTTTTGTTTTGTTGTCTGGTAGTAACTTCCTGTCTGCTCAGGATCGACCATCGATTGAGATTTGGCCAACGGGACTTCCGGCAGGATCGGTTATCTTGCCTCCCGCGAAAGTGAAGGCGCTGAAAGCAAAAGAGAAAGTTCATCCGCGCGGCCATGTGCTTTATTGCGACACACCGACGCTAACTGTGTATCCTGCTGATCCCAAAATAGCGACTGGCTGTGGTGTCGTTATTTGTCCTGGCGGTGCTTATCAAGTTTTGGCGTGGCAACACGAGGGTGTTCAATTGGCCGAGTGGTTTAATTCCATTGGTGTGACAGCGTTCATTCTTAAATATCGAGTGCCACGACGGATACCAGACAAAATCCACTGGGAGCCAATGCAGGATGTACAGCGGGCGATCCGTGTCGTGCGTCGGGATGCAGACAAATTTAAAATCGCCAACGATCGAATCGGAGTGCTTGGTTTTTCGGCAGGTGGTCACCTGACCGTTATGGCTGGTGTTCAATACGATACGCCATGCTACGAGCAGGTGGATGAAGCAGATTCTTTAAGTGCGCGGCCGGATTTTATTTGTCCAATTTACGCGGCCTATCTTGGTGATGGGTATTCGGATGCTAAGCCTGAATTAGGTTCGCTGGTCAAAGTGACTGCTCAAACGCCTCCTGCTTTTATGGCGGTGACCTGGGATGATAAATTTCGGGGCGCTCAATCTGCGCTGTTGTTTGCAAAGCTAAAAGAGCACGGCGTTCCCGCGGAATTTCACGGGTATTCCAAAGGGGGACACGGTTACGGAATCCAAGAGTCTGAACTGCCTGTTTCAAAGTGGCATCATCAGCTCGCCAGTTGGTTAAAAGTTTCTGGCTTTCTCGATCCGGAAACGATAGCCTTGAAGTGACAACGCTTCTTTTGAAAGTTAATAATGAGAATATTTGTGATTGGTTTGGTCGCTTTTGTAGCGGCAGGTTCGGCTTGCGATGCTCAACAATCGATTCCGCATGTCGACGAGCTGATGAAGCAATACGATCTTGATCAGAACGGTCTACTTGCTGCGTCAGAGGTTGCAGGTAGTCGTTACGCCCGGCAGTACAATCGCTGGGATACTGATAGTGACGGTGCGGTTTCGAAAGAAGATGTGATTCAATTTCGAGCAAAATTTGGAATTGCAGCCGATGGTAGTCGCATGAGTAAGCCATCGAGTTTGCCAAGACCAGTATCACCTCAAAGTCTTAAGATCCCCAGCATCGATTCACTGCTCCGCGTGGACCGAGATCATCCACCGACACGACAGTTGAGTTCGAATTCCGAATATATTCTTCGGACGAAATCTCACGAGATCGCCGGTGAGGCCTACGTGGTACTCACCGATCACACGGATTCCAATTACCTTGATTCGCTGAAACAGTTGGCTGATCATCACGGGGGGGATTTAATACAGGTGGAAGATCTTGCCCGGGTGGGTGAATCGGAGTCTGAGCTAGAGCGTTTGCGAGAGGAGTTGCGGCGGCGAAAAGTGAAATGGGTAGCGATCGCTCCTCGTTTGGAGACATTTCGAGAAAACACCGTTTTAGGGGCATGGGAATTATTGAGTTCTCTCGATTCGGATGTTGAACTCGATTGCCAGCCCGGTTTTCTTGTGGCATCAGACTTTCCCGCATTTAAGAATTTGATTGACCAATCCATCCACTACTCATCGGTTCGCTCGAAAGACTTGCGGCCGTTTGCGATTAGCCAAGTTCAGAATTCAACGGAAACCCGATCGCTTCAAAAATCAGCAATGTTGAAATCCCATTTTAAAGAATCTGGAATTGCAGTTCCGATTGTTGCGATTTATGGTGCTCAGGCAGATGCAGCTCCAAGATTGCCAGGAGAGCAAGTCTGGAATCTAAAAGTTGAATCCAGGAAAAAATTTATTCAAACAATGCCCCCTGACGCTACAAAATCGTTACGAGATTCCAACCTTGTGGTCATGCATGGGCACGGAATTCCCGGCATGTCTTGCAGCCTCGATGTAGACGGTCTACCCACAGATATGTCGGGAAAAATCCTTCTATCGGGATCGTGCTTTTCGGCGTCGCCGGTAACGTCAGACCTGCCAGCGATGCGTCAGGCTCCGGGAGGTTACGAAGTTCAACAGCGAGATGCGTTTATTTTGCGTGCCATTGATAATGGTGCGGTCGTTGCGTTTGGCCACCAACGGTTGAGCAGTGGCTTTCCGCATTTGTATCCTGTATTAGAGTCATGGGTGGCAGGACAAACCGTCGGTGCTGGTTACCAGCAACTAATCAATGCACTCATTGAGTTAGGTGATTTTAAACCGGGTAAATTCTTGATTCAGAAGGATCAAATAAACAATAAACGGCTACCGCAAAACCGTCTTTTGTATGTGGTGATTGGTGACCCTGCTCTACAGCCAATTCAGCAAACGAACTAACGGGTTGATTTTAAACAAACACTCAAAACACGAGTAACGCGAATATGTATTTTCAGATTTTCTCTTTGTCTTTTCTTTTTTCGTTCGCTGCGGGGATCTTCAGCCTACCATCTGTTGGTATGGCAGACTCAGAGGTGAATCTTGAGGATCGACCCAATGTGATTGTTTTCCTTTCGGATGATCAGGGTTACGGTGATTTCAGCTACACTGGAAATCGAGACTTGGCCACGCCCAACATTGACGGACTGGCACGTGATGGCGCATTTGTTGAGCAGTTTTTTGTCTGTCCAGTCTGTTCTCCTACACGGGCAGAATTTCTCACCGGCCGATATCATCCTCGCGGGGGTGTTTTTTCAACGGGAGCCGGTGGCGAACGACTGGATCTTGACGAATCGACGATCGCTCAGGCGTTCCAAGCGGCGGGGTACGCGACCGCAGCCTTTGGGAAATGGCACAACGGAATGCAGGCTCCTTATCATCCAAATTCTCGCGGATTCGACGAGTACTACGGATTCTGCAGTGGTCACTGGGGAAATTATTTTGATCCGGTTCTCGATCACAACGGACAAATCGTGCGAGGCAAGGGATTTATCATCGATGACTTTACGGATCATGCGATTGACTTTATTGAGAACCATCAGAAGAAACCTTTTTTCATCTATCTTCCTTACAACACTCCGCATTCACCCATGCAGGTGCCTGATAAGTACTGGAATAAATTTAAAGAAAAGCAGCTAACTCAGATGCCAAATTCTGGAGCCGTCAAGAAAGGCAAAGGCATTGATCATGCTCGCGCGGCTTTAGCGATGTGTGAAAATATTGATTACAACGTTGGCCGGGTTTTAGAGAAATTGGATGAGCTAAAATTAGCGGATAACACAATTGTTCTGTACTTTTGTGATAATGGTCCTAACGGCCCGCGTTACAACGCCGGCTTCAAAGGCAGAAAAGGATCCACCGACGAAGGCGGAGTCCGCACGCCTTTATTCGTTCGCTGGCCGGGAGTGATCCCTGCAGGCAACAAAGTAAATTTGGTAACCGGTGCGATTGATTTGTGGCCCACGTTAACTTCTCTTTGCCGGATTCCTCTCAATGAACAACAAGATCATCCATTAGATGGGATTTCGTTTGATCTGGAATTGAAAGGAGCCAAGGTAAAACGAAGTCCGCGATATTTTTTTAATGCATGGAAAGGAAAGGTCAGTGTCAGAACACAACAGTACCGGTTGGATAACAAAGGCGTGTTGTATGACATCATGCAAGACCCCGGTCAGCAAACACCCGTTACGGATCGTCCAAAAATAAAACAGGAGTTGCAGGCCGCAGTGGACAACTGGAAGTCGACAGTGCTGACCGAGTTAGTGGAAGAGCAGCGGGTGTTTCCGGTTGGGCATCCGAGTATGTCAGCAACCCAGTTGCCAGCGAGAGACGCAGAGGTCACCGGCGCGATTAAGCGATCCAATAAATTTCCTAATTGTTCTTATTTTGGTAACTGGGTGAGTCGAGAGGATACAATTTCGTGGCCGGTCGAGGTTATGAAATCTGGAAAGTTTCGTGCGGAAGTTTATTACTGCTTAGCGAAAGAAAATGTAGGCGTTGATTTGCAATTGTCGATGGGCGGTCATCAGATAAATAAAGTGGTCAATGAGGCAAACGACCCCCCTGCCCTCGGTGCTGAAAACGATCGATCAACTCGGGGCGAGTCACTGGTCAAGGATTTCAAAGCTCTCGATATGGGAGTGATTGAGTTAGAACAAGGAGTCGGTCGCATTGAGTTACGGACTTTGGAGATGCCCGGTAAGGAATCGATCGAATTCCGTCTTCTTATGTTGACTCGAATCGAGTGATTTTAGAATGGAGACCTCCCCACACCTTAAGGAACTTCGGAATTCAATACGTTTCGCTCGGAAATCGGTAGCCGATCCTCTGCGAAAGCAGTGGAATGAGCAAATTGCCGCTCACCTTTTTGAGACAAATGAATATCAAGCGTCCCATCGCATTGCCGGGTTTCTTGCGTTTGACGGCGAGGCTGATCCAAAATGCGTGATGAATCAAGCAATTGAAGATGGAAAACAGGTCTTCGTCCCCTTGATGCAAGGGAAGACTGAGCCATTGCTCTTCATCGAATGGTTCCCGGATATCCAGTTGAGGCTCAATCGATTTGGAATTGAAGAACCGGTGCCGTCTGAAAGCTCGATTGTGCCTGCTACGTCACTTGAGTTGGTCATTACTCCGCTGGTGGCATTTGACGCAGTGTGCAATCGAATTGGAGTTGGCGGAGGATTCTACGATCGAACGTTTGAGTTTCTGAACCCGGAAAATGAACATTTCAATCATTCCAGCGGCACTGCGATGATCGGCTTCGCATTCGAGTTACAAAAGCTAGATAGGATCCATGCCAAATCCTGGGACGTCGGTTTAGCAGGTGTGGCTACCGAGGCGGGGGTTTATCGTCCCCGCGTCGTTTGAATCGAGTGGCTAACTCGAATTGTCTTACGAGGGAGCGACCAAACTGTCCGTGCAATTACTAGCGAAATTGCTCGTTTTTAATTGGGTTGAATTCGCTCGCCCAGTTTTCCTTGAATGTTCGAAGCTAGTTTTTGAATTTCTAGCAATAACTGTTTTTCGGACTTGTTGCCGATCGAATATTTATCGAGCATTGAAGCCATCCAGTCCCCTTCTTCTACATCGACCTCGCCGGGTGAATTCATGTCAAAGATGATCAATCGAGAAATCGATGTAACAAAAAAGGCAGACCATTCAGGGCAGTTCTCATCGTTCTGATTGAGCGAATGATTGACTCTCAGCAATTGTTCCACTTCGGTTTTATCAATCACCCAATCTTGGCGAACGAAATCTTCCAGATACTTTACCTGCTCGGCGTTAATGGAAGAGTTGTCAAAGATCTCTTTTAATACGTCTCGAACGGGATGGTTCGCTGAACCCATGATTGGTTCCCTAAAAATTGCTAATGTTGGACTTAAAAATTCAGTTGTCACCATGTTAACACTTTACTCGCAAATTGTTGAGAAGGTAGTTTGAAAAGTCTTATGGTGATGTATTCGTTTCCGCCTCTGAATTATTGGTATTTTTAGTTTGATAATTTTACGGCGAGGTTTACTGCTGATATTAAGCTTGAAATATCGGCCTTTCCTTGCCAAGCGATATCGAGGGCGGTTCCATGGTCGACGCTGGTGCGAATGAGGGGAAGGCCAAGAGTAATATTGACACCCGTGTCAAAGTTTAAGGCCTTGAAGGGTATTAATCCCTGATCGTGATACATGCAGATGTAACCATCCGTCTCTTTGCGTTTCCACGGGAGGAACGCGGTGTCTGGAGGAATAGGGCCGGCAATATGAACGCCTTCCTCAGTTGCGCGGGTAACTGCGGGAAGAATGATATTTTCTTCTTCGTTCGCCCCGAACAGACCCCCTTCGCCAGCGTGCGGATTTAGCCCCAACGCGATCAATTGTGGCCGGCGGCCGAGTATCCGCGCCAGCGCCTCGTCAGTCAGTGAAATTACCTCATGAATTCTGTCGGTGGTCATCAATTCTGGAACTTCATGATAGCCCACGTGAGTCGTTACGAGACTGCAGCTGAAAGTGGGGGCTGTCATCATCATGCAGAAACGATCGGATCTTGCCCGGTCGGCAAATAGTTCGGTGTGGCCAGGGTACTCAATTCCCGCCATTCGCCAGGCCTCTTTGTGGATTGGCCCTGTGACGACTGCGTCCGTGTCTCCGGAAATTGCCGATGCAATGGCGGATTCGATAAATTGAAAAGAGGCTTTACCTGTGTGGGCACTGATTTGCCCGGCGACTAAGTCGGCTCCCACGTCACTGGCGAGGTCGATGAACGTTGCGGGAGCATCCGTTTGCTGACCAGCGAGCTTGCCCTGAACAACGGCGCATTCGGGAAAGCTAATCCCCATATGTGCTGCTGTTTTTTGGATGGCGGTTAGGTCGCCAAAAACAACGGGGTGGCATTCTCTAAGTACAGACGTTGTCGACAAGAGCTGTAGGCAAAGTTCTGGTCCAACGCCGGCAGGGTCGCCCATCGTGATCGCAATGCGGGGGGATTTCAAGGAAAAGTACTCTCTGTAGGGTGCGAGTCAAAAACTGAATTTTGCAACAAACCAAATTATACACGCAAATGTGACGACGAAAGATCTTGCTTTCGAAAGGATAAATTCAGTGATAGAATGAGCAAACGCGGATTCGAAGTTAGCGTTCCATATTCCATCTTTTGTAAGACGTCATCATGTCACGAAATTTGTTTTCATCGATTGTCACAGTAATTCTGTTGGTTGTTATTGGTTGTGGTTCCGGTGAGAAACCGGCAGCGTCCTATAACGGTAAACCGCTTAAGTTAGCCGTGATTCCCAAAGGCACAAGTCACGAATTTTGGAAGTCAGTCCATTTTGGTGCGGAGAAGGCGGCAAAAGAACTTGGGAATGTCGAAATTGTTTGGCGTGGACCAGTGGTTGAAAGTGACACGGGGAGTCAGATAGAGGTAGTCAAAAATATGATCACGCTGGGAGTCGATGGAATTGTCTTAGCTCCAAACCAAAAAGGCGGACTCGTCGATGCTGTGGAAGAGTCGATTGATGAGAATATCCCGGTCGTGATTTTCGACAGCGGCCTTGATGAAGGGCCGGAAATTGCCGGTTACGTCGCCACAGATAACTTCAAAGGCGGTCAATTAGCAGCGGCTGAAATGGCAAAGGCGATCAATGAAAAGGGAAATGTAATTCTGCTTCGTTACCTTGCCGGTAGTGAAAGTACGGAACAGCGGGAGAACGGTTTTTTGGAGGGTCTGAAAGAATTTCCAAAAATCAAAGTCGTTTCATCGGATCAGAGAGGTGGAGATAACGCGACTTCCTCCAAAGAAAAAGTGGATCAATTGTTGCAATTATTTGGTGATGATCTCGCCGGTATTTTCGCTGTTTGTGAGCCCAATGCAAACGGCACCCTCGAAGCCTTAAAGAATGCGGGGCTTGATGGCAAAGTAAAATTTATTGCATTTGATCCCAGTGATGCGTTGATCGAAGGATTGAAGAACGGATCTTGCGCGGGAATCGTGCTGCAAGACCCGGTCGAAATGGGATACCGAAGTGTTCTGACACTCGTCGATCATATTCAGGGTAAGACGGCGGAGCCATTTACTTCGACCGGAGAGTATGTCGCAACGCCCGATAACATGGATGACAAACAGATTAAAGAACTGTTGACGCCTGCGATCTTTGAATAAACGTTGGGACTGGGCTGGCGCATTTAACTGAATTGACTTTTGACATGATTGCACGCGAGAGGCAGGACGCGATGAGAGGTCAGTCAATTCTCGAAGTCAATGAAATTTGCAAAACGTTCGGGCCGACAAAAGCACTGAGGGGTGTCGATCTAAAGGTTCGTTCGGGTGAAGTTCTGGCATTGATCGGAGAGAATGGAGCTGGAAAGAGTACGCTCTTGAAAATATTGAGCGGAGCTCATCGCGCGGATTCCGGTCAAATGTTGATCGGCGACCGTCCTTTCCGCCCTTCTGGCCCGTCCGATACGAGGCAGTCCGGTGTGGCGATGATTTATCAAGAGTTGAATCTGGCTCCGGAGTTAAGTGTCGAGGACAACCTGCTGCTTGGCCATCGCGGAACTGGTGGCGGCCTGTTGATTCGGAATCGCCAGCGATCGAAAGTACTGGAGGCGCTCAAAACGGTTGGCCTTGATGGAATAAGCCCGATGGCAATCGTGGGTGAGCAGTCCATTGCAACGCAACAGATGATTGAGATCGCCCGAGCTTTGGTTGCTGAGGCACGAATCATTTTGTTTGATGAACCGACCAGTTCGCTTCCTCAAAAAGATGTCGCTCGTCTGTTTTCAATTATTAATGACCTGAAAAAGCGTCAAATAGGAATGGTTTACATCAGCCATTTTCTCGAAGAGGTTCGAGAGGTGGCGGATCGTTATGCAGTATTGCGAGACGGAGAAAATGTCGGCGAAGGAAAATTGGAAGACGTCGAAGACGATACGATTGTTTCGATGATGGTCGGAAGAGATGTTGAAAATCTATTCCCAACCGTCCCCCACTGCCCTGGAGAGCCATGGGTAAAGATTCAGGATTTGACGGGTTTCCCCTATCCCAAAAAAATCAACATTGAGCTTCGGCGAGGGGAGATTTTTGGAATTGCCGGCCTTGTTGGGGCTGGGCGCACAGAGTTGATCCGCACGGTTTTTGGTTTGGATCATCTATCGACCGGAAGTGTGTCGGTAAATGGAGAATCTGTCCGTTCGTCAATTGGCGAACGCATCAAAGCCGGTTTTGGAATTATTTCAGAGGACCGTAAGAACGAAGGTTTGGCGCAGAATCTCTCAATCATTGACAATCTCACGCTCAGCCGACTCGCAGACTACACAACCCTGGGTGTGCTCAACTTAAACCGAAGAAAGCAAACTGCTGAAAAGTTGCTAAATCGAGTGCAAGTGAAGTGCAAGTCGAGCGGCCAGGCGGTGTCCGAGTTGTCGGGTGGAAACCAGCAAAAAGTTGCAATCGCGAGAATTATTCACCAACAGGCAGACATTCTCTTAATGGATGAGCCGACCAAAGGAATTGACGTTGGAACCAAGGCAGAGGTTTATCGAATGCTTGGCGAATTGGCTGCGACTGGCAAGACCATTATTTTTGTCAGTTCTTATCTGCCCGAGTTGTTGGCAGTATGTGATCGCATTGGTGTAATGGCACGAGGAGAATTGCGGGATGTCAGAGATACTTTGGACTGGACAGAAGAAGAAGTCATGAGAGTGGCAATTGGATAAGACAATCAATTCAAACACAAGCGATAGAAGTGATCATTTTCATTGGCGATAGAAATAGAGCGAGCCTCAAACTTAGATGAATTTCCGAAGAATTTTAAAGACTATTTTCCAATCTCAGCTTGGGCCAATTTTTGCACTGGCTTTCATTTTAATGTTGTTCGCAATTGCTGATCAGCGATGGAGTTCGGGTAACTATCTTTCTCCGAGAAACTTTCGTGTGATGATGAATTCTGCCGCGCTGATTGCCGTGCCGGCGTTAGGGATGACTATGATTATCATTGCCGCGGGAATTGACCTGTCGGCTGGGACTGCGCTCACGTTGTGCGGTACGGTTCTCGCAACCCAATTCAAATATGCCGCGGTTGCTTCCGGCGAACCCGGGTTTTTCTGGGTAGTACTTCAGGCGGTCGGCTTGACCTTGTTGACCGGTTGTCTGTGCGGATTGGTCAATGGAGGTTTGATTAGTTTGACGAAAGTTGTGCCGTTTATCGTGACCCTTGGAACGATGACAATTTTTCTTGGCATTGGCCAAATCATTTCAAGAGAGTCAACCGTTTATGCAGACGAAAAGAATATTCCGGGATGGCTGAGTGACTTTTGCTATACCGGTTCCAATTCAGAGCGTTACCTCAATTTTGGTTTTCTTCCGAATATCCCCAATAGTGTTTTGCTCACGCTGATTCTTGCGATCGCCGTCGTTTTGTTATTGCGATACACGGTCTTTGGTCGCAATGTATTTGCAATAGGGTCAAGTGAGTCGACGGCACGTCTATGTGGCGTCAATGTCCCCTTTACGATCATTACTGTTTATACGCTTGCTGGAGTTTTTGTTGCTCTTGGAGGATTGATGTATTACGCCAACGTAAAGAACGGAAATCCCTCCGATGGAATGGGTAAAGAGCTTGAAATAATTGCTGCAGTCGTCCTTGGAGGGGGCAGTCTCAGCGGTGGACGAGGTTCAATACTGGGGACGCTCATGGGGGCATTGATCATTACGGCGATCCGCAGCGGTTGCGCTCAGCTTTCCATTCTAAATACATACACCCATATAATTATCGGTGGAATTATTATTGTCGCAGTGATTGTTGACCAGCTGCGGCACGGTTCACCCGAGTGGTTTTTCCGTCTGCTGCCTGCGAAAAATACGGAAAGTTAATGCGACTCAATTAGTTTTTTTCTTCTTAAGCGTGGATAAGTATTCCACCAAATCAACCAATTCATCCGTGGTTAACTCTTTGTGGAGGTCAGCAGGCATCAGCGAAATTTGTTGTCGTTTCCGGGCGTCAACTTCATCCACTGGAATGTTGTGTTGGATCCCTTTGTCATCTTTGATCTGAATTTCCAAATCGGTTTCTCCGAGGAGAACTCCCGTAATACTGCGACCGTCTGACTTTTGAATCATCCAGTTCTCGTAGTTGTGGCTAATTCCAGCCGATGGGAACAAGATAGATTCATACAGGGCAAGTTTGGATAATTTATTTCCAATCTCAGAAAGATCGGGGCCGACCTCAATTCCTTTGCCGTTAACGATATGGCATTTCGCGCAGGTACCGGCATTCTCAAACACAAGTTGGCCTCTTGCGGCATCTCCCTTACGTTTGCTTAGCTGATCCATCGAGGGAAGCGGTTGGCTGTTTTTAGTGGCTGCAATTGGAAACAGTTCATTGGCCTTTTGCCGGATGTCGTTCCAGCGAGCACTGTGAAGTGTGGCTTGAATGGCAGGAAGGGTTCCCGGGTCAATCTTCTCTTTTTTCGTTATCCAGGCGAGTACTGTTTGCGCCCCGGATTGACTTTCCCCCATCTTCCTAATCGCATAATTTCTCAATGACAAATCAAAGAATCGCTGTTTTGCAATTCCCGTAAGAATGGTTTCTCCTGCTTTGGTTCTTGAGTTGGCCAGCGCATCACAGAGGCTTTGCTGTGTTTCAGGTGGTGAGTGGAGGATTAGATCTTTAACACGTGTATCTTGTTTCTTATCCAGCAATAATTTCATGGCATCGGCCGCCAATTGAGGATTGGAGGAATCGGCACTTATTTTTAATACATCTGCATAAAACTGTTTAACTGAAAAACGCCTAATGAGAGAGATGAATTCGGGCGTTCCTCGTTTTTGCTCAATGAATTGATTTAATTTTTTCACTTGGTTCTCGTCAAGGGAATCGAGGGTTAATCGATTCGCTGACTCGATCAAAACAACGTTTGATTTTTCATTTTCGTAGTCGGCATTACCGAACGCGATTTCGGCAAGAACACTTGATTTGTCATCCGAATTCAAAAAGTCAATTGCTCGGAAATAACGTTTGGCTTGATCGGCAGAGGTAGACGGGTGTTTAATAATCTCCCCGAGTTCTGCCATAGTGGTTTTGCCGCGGGATCGCCACAACACATCTCTCATTTCTTTGGAAGCCGTTGGGTCTCCTGATGAATTGGCTCGCCATTTGGTGAGGCAGACATCCCAGTGGTTTTCTGCGGCAATCCCGAGCGCTTCCAGGAACCACCTGTCGGGAGAGCGGTACATTGATGCGATGGTTGCCCAGGTTTCAACTAATCGTTCGGCTTCTTGAGGCGACGGATCGAGCATCCATTGACGCATTCCAATTAGGACTGCTCGCATCAATGCAGGGCTGGCATTTTTGAAGTTAATGTCGTCACAAATATCGGAAAAGGCTATCTGACCTTGCAGTAATACCGCCAAGCGGATCGCTGTAATTTGCAAGTCGACATTAGAGTCGCTTAACCCCGATTCAATGTATTTGAGTTTTTGTGGTTTAGGAATGTTGAGTTTTCCCAGGGCCCACAAAGCACGGGCGCGGTAGCGAGGATTGTCTTGACCCCATAAAGTTTCAAGGGCAGCAACTGACCGGATTCCAAAATCCTGTAATGCTTTCCAAGCGAGGTAGCGGGTCGCTAGGTTTGGACTGCACAAAGCTTGAGCGGATGATTCTGGAGTGGAGAAATCGACCGCAGGCGACTTGTACTTCGCTCCAGCGTTCTTCGCGGTTACGCGGAATAAGCGACCTCGCTGCACATCTTGCATGCGATGCCCTCCCACTCCCGGATCGTACCAGTCGGCAACGATTAAGGAGCCGTCAGGAGCCACGCAAACATCCGATGGACGGAACCAGCGATTTTTTTCGGCGCCGTCAATCATATTGACGATGGAAGCGGAGTAGCCTGCGCCGGAAACTTCGACCGGATATGCGCGAACAATGTTAGGCCCAGCGTCGCAGTGGATCATTTGGTTTTGAAAAACCTGAGGAAGAGAGTCGCCTTCGTAAACGCAAATCCCCGTGGGAGAGCCAGCGCCGGTGATCAATAGATTGGGGACGATCCCCGGATCGTTTTGATACCAGTGCCGTGTTGGAACGTCCGGGTGCATGCCGGTTCTTTGCGTTCGCCAGCCAGCTCCAGTTTTTTGATCCGTGTAGCCATAGTTTCCAAATGGCATCACAAAGTTAATTCGTGTGGCGCGGTTGCCGTCATCGTCGTTGTCGGATTGCCAGAGTGACCCAAAAGAGTCGATGCAGACTTCCCAGTTGTTGCGGAAATTCCAGGCCAGTGTTTCAAAATCCGAGCCGTCGAGATTGCACCGAAAAATCATTCCCTGATTGTAAGGGCGGCTGTTGGCAATCACTGGATTGCCTGCTTTGTCGATGATTTGCTTTCCGTCTTTGTCCTTAATCTGACGACCACTGTTGCCAAAATTAAAATACAGTTTCCCGTCGGGGCCGAATACAAATGCATGAATTCCATGATCGTGTTGTGTTCCTCCGATCCCCGTGAAGAGTACCTCTTTACGATCGGCTTTCGAATCACCATCAGAATCGATTAGGTAAAAAACCGAGTCGTTCGCGGATACCAAAACGCGATCTCCAAGAATACATATGCCATGAACCGAATCAATATCGCGTCCCTGATAGAACACTGTTTGGCTATCCGCTTTTGCGTCGCCATCGGTGTCTTCTAAGATGAGAATCCGGTCACCCTCCTCACGGGGTTTGGAGTCGCCATTTCGAAATTGCCGATAATTAATAACTTCGCAAACCCAAACACGACCGAGGTGGTCAATGTCGATGTTGGTAGGATTCGCCATCATTGGTTCCGAGGCAAACAGTTCGACATCCAGTTCCGGATGAATAGCAAATTGTCCAATGGCGTTTTCAGATTCATGAACTTTGTCGGTCTGTCCCATAACCCAGTTCGCGTTTCCAGCGGTAATGATTAGCATTAATCCGAGCGCGAGTTGATTGATCGAAAACGGCAGACGGCAGTGAGCAAGGTTTAGATTCATGGAAAACCAATCAACAATTAAAGGGTTAGGCTGTTGATGAATTTTAACAAATTCAAAGGAACGGTGGGGAACCGTTTGTTGCATTGCCTCGCAAAAAAATGCCATGCGATGCGAGCGAAAAACAAGCACATTCACTTGCTTGTCTGGTAAAGAGGTAGCATTCGATGACGAACCTCAAGTGAAAGTAAATTCATGGTTGTGACATACAGTCGCCCGCCGAATCCGCCCCAGCGATCGGGAACAGGACGGTAAGGGTTCCAGCTGCCAGCGAGATCTCCGGATTTTTCCTGAGATCGAATGAGCATGGGCCGCAGGAGATTATTCCATTGGTTCCAACGCTGCCCGTCGACGAACTTTAAAACCTGGGTGGCGTAATACCAGTAATAAGTATCTCTGACCTGAGGACTCGTGTCTCCTGGAAGCTGGGATTGCAAAAGATAATCTGCACCTGCCAATAACCGCGGATCGTTTTTATCCCAGCCGGTATAGATCCGCATTAGTAAACCAACCGATGTCATCGAAGGCGTTGGCTTACGTCCCTGTATTCGAGAAATACCTTTTGAATTAATGGCAAATGGATCATACCGATAGATCGACGGATTATCAGGTGCAGCAGCCACTTCAAGCCAATCGTCAATCGATCGAAAGGTTTCGGGATCCACATCCAGTCCGGCCAGTCGTCCACTTTGAAGCGCCATCATCATCCATCCCGAAACGGAGGTGTCGGAGGTGAGGTTTCCCGGTTGGTCAAAGTACCGCCAGCCTCCGCGGCGTGGATCCTGGGTTGCCTGAATGTAGTCCAGTGCTTTTTGAACTGGAATTTTCAGCCGTTCATCCTGTGTCATTCCGTAGGCTTCCGTAAGCGCGAGGGTAGCAATCCCGTGACTATACAGCCGGCACGCATTGTTTGATTTCAAATTGCTCGGGACGTATAGCCCGCCATTTTCGGATTGGTTATCAAGTAGCCACTGAATAGCTCGATCAATCTGAGTCGCGTACTTAAATTCTCGATGATTAAAACCAGCGCCTTGAAATGCGAGCACGGCCAGTCCAGTTGCCGCGGTATCGCTTTCCAGTTGCATGATTTTTTGACGCGAGCCAGAATCAAATCCACCGAGCGTCCAGTTTCCCTGTTGCGTCTGGTATCGGGCTAAGAATTCAAGTCCAAGCTGAATCGAAGCCTCCGTCGTTGGTTCGCCAGAGCTGGACATGCCGTTGGGTGTCCGGTTTTGAAAAGCCTCCTGGGCGAGAACTGCATCGGGATTGAGGGCAGGTGTGCCGCCGGCAGTTTTACTTCGAAAGCGGGTTTGCGGTGTTGGCTGTAATTGCGGGCTGTCGGTTGAGGCTGGGCGTTCCATGATGCCTGCCGAATCAGCAGGTCGAAGTCCAAGTCCAGCCGATCCTTCGGGGGCTTTAACTTCAAGGGCAAGGCTTGAATTATCTGAAACTTCGGATCGCTCAATTTTTGCCATGGCATCGCCACCGGCGTCCGAATTGGTTTGAGATTTTTTGCCTCCGTTTTGTGAATTTGCCGAATCAAATTTCACGGTTGCATTAATCGAAGGCGCGACTGGCCCTGTGCGTGACCCCGAGTTTTGCTTCGTTCTCACGGCGGATGCGACGGCGCTGTTCGACGCTGGAGTTTTGCCACGCTTTCCAGATTCGCTCATGCGAGGCAGAGCGGACGAGATGGAATTCACCGAGGCCGCTGGTGATGTTAAGGCAATTTCAGTCGAGGCATTCAATCCGCCGCTGCTACTGCCCGCTGTTTGTTTTTCAACTCGGGTTTTCTGAGCATCGAGGGAATCAGTGCTGCCTTTCGTTGTCGTTGGGTTTGCTGATTTTGTTTGCGAGGTTCCCTCGCCTGCCTCTGCTAATGAACGAATGGTCGGCGCCTGAGCGAGTCGAGTCCGCTGGTTGCCCCGTTGGTTTTTGAGTTGTTCGTCGTCATCACCGGGACTTGCTTCCTCGGTGTTTTGATTGGCTTTTTGGCGCGAGTCAGATAACTGATTTGAAATATTGGTGGTGCCCGCGTCAGCGATTTCACCCGAATCGGCTGCGGCCCACTTTTCTGAACCGGAGGTTGATTCCGCGACCGATCGCGAGTCAACGTTCAATTCAGCGGAATTGTCCAGAGCTTCAGTTGAAGGAGGTGCAGGCAGTGCGTTAGAGGGAGCTGAGACGGCGGCGACCGTGTTTGCTACGAGCGATGGTTGAGAGTTGGAGCGTTGTTTTGACCGGCGGGTAGATTCTGGATTAAGTTCTGAAATTTCGGTTTGGCCACCGCCGGACCGGCGCTCAGATTTTCGTTCAGAAACTACTTTGGTAGGCCCCAGATCAATCATGCTGGTGCCTTTGGCTGCAGATTGACTGTCGCGGGATTTCGTAGCTGCTGCATCAACCGAAGCGGCCGAAGATTCGGTGGTTTTATCACTCATGGTTTTTCCACCCGCCAGCTTTGCAGGAGCCGTAGTGTCTGCCATTAAAATATTTGTAGGTTGGGCATTTTTGCCAGAGGATCGTCGTTTGGTTGATTTTTGCGACGATGTCAACATTTCCGGACTGTCGGCTCGACTCAAATTGCGGGTTCGCTTCGCCGAATCAGAGGCCTGCGCTGCAGGACTGGTTTCACCACCATCGAATCGTTCCAGGTTTTTTGTTTTTCCCGAACCGGCAATTCCGGCCGAGTCGCGGGTAATCGAAATTGTCTTTGAATTTTGCTCCCGCGAGTTTTGAGTTGACTCCGGAGAGCGCACAGGTTTTTCAACTGCCAGGGTTGTCGAGGCAATACTGGATTGAACGACCGATCGTTTCGGGGTTGAAAGTTGTGAAGTTGGTTCGGAAATACTGGGCTCTTTAGTAGGGCTGCTTTTGCGATTTACAGATTTTGCAATTTGAGGTTGACGACTGAGTGTGGGTGAGGGTTGCTGGTTAAGCGAGGGCCGGCTTGCTCGATCTCGCGTTGGGCGTCGAGTCACTTGAGCAGCCGATTGAGAAGGTTGATTGGGGGACGGCTGGACGGCGGTTGCCGATTCAATTTTTTGAGGGGTCGCAGAAGGCTTGGTAAGAATAGGCACCCGCGGATCGCTTCTTCTGACATTGGCACTAGCTGCTGATGCAGCGGGTTCACTTAAGGCCTGATTGAGCCGGGCGTTTTGAGCGCGGCTTGCCGACGGTGTGATGGGAGTGAGCTGGCTTTCAGAGAGAGCCTTTTGTAATTTCGGCTGGACTGGTGGGGTCGAATTTTCTGGCTGACGCTGGGTGACGTCGGCGCGAGCAGAATCGCTCGCGGTAGTTGGTTGAGAGGCGGCCGGTTGAGAGATTTTTTGGTTTTCGAGAGTCGATTTTCCCGAGACCGTTGGTTGGGCGGTCGATATTTTTGTTTGGCGTTTTAGTTGTGATAATTCTGGACTTTGCCTGGGGATGGTCTGTGATTTTATTTTTTGTGGTGTGATTTGCGGGTTTGAGTCCGGTTGATTTTCGATGACCGGCACTGGTTGAGTTTCTGTTACAGTCGCAGTTTCTATTTCTCGATTGATGTCGACAACGGGTTCAGGGGTTGGCTGGGCATTTGGTTCTTCGAAAACGAACGCTGCTTTCCGGTCGCTTATTTCGATAGTCCGGACAGGTCGCTGGACCACCTTTTGAGAAGGCTCTTCGAAACGATTTTCAAAAATATTCGTGACAGCGGCGGCGAAGATGATCACTAGGTGTATGGCAAGGCTGGCGATAATTGCCAACTGAAGCGAGCGTCGGACTCGATAGTTTTTGATACTAAATAGAAAGAAAAGAGCCATGATCGCAAACACAGGCAGGCCCATCAGTCCGGCCCACATCCAGGGTCCCTGAAGAAGCGTTGCGACGGCGCCTGAAGCGATCCCGACCAACACCGTTAACGCAACCAGAATCGGCCAGAATTGCTGGTCGAAGGATGGTTGCCGTTGCGGCGTTATTTTTTGGACCGTTCGTCGCTTCACTGACGTCGCTCTTGGTTAAGGTTCAGAAAGGCTGAGGCGCGATAGGCTTAATTTTCATCAATCGTCGCCGTGAAATCATGAATGCCGACTTTTTTACAAATACCAATCGCAATGGCGACAGGTTCCCAGTCTGATTTTCTGTCCGCGCGGATGACAACTGTTTGCGTGAGCGGGTTATTAGCTTTTGCCCGGCTAAGAATCTGTTCAACTTGTTCCGGTTGTCGGAATGCGCCATCAATGTAATAGCGGCCTTGTTCGTCGACGTTGATTACCATTTCGGCCGGTTGAGCCGAGGCCGGTAATGCTTCAGAAACGCTCGGAAGATTGAGGTCGAGTTCGCGTTCTTCCTCAGAAAAACGCGATGACACCAAAAAGAAAATCAGCAACAGAAATACAACATCGATCAATGGCGTGATGCTGAGAGAGCCAACTGCGGATGTCCGTTTTATTTTTACTGCCATGGAATTACCGGTGAGGAATGTATTGCGGGATTTCTTTTATCTCCAAGTTCAGGTCGCGAAATTTCATTCGGTCGTTTTTCGACCGGTGGATTTGTTTGGCGGAACGGGTTCGTCGAATCCTTGCGTGTATCTCACCTGCCCTTCGTATCGTTCGAACTGAGGTAGAAGGTTGTAGACCATTTCTTCAATTTGATTCATTAACTGGATGATTCGATTTTCGAAGTGATGCGACAGAATGGCTGCAGGAATGGCAATCACGAGGCCGACCATTGTCGTTACTAACGCGACATAAATTCCATTGGCAAGCGCGACGCCTCGGTTTTGACCGGGATTGATTTCGGCCAGTTGGGTAGTGTCGTAGAAAGCCTGAGTGATGCCCCAAACCGTCCCCAGTAATCCAATCAGAGGCGCAATGGCTGCAGCAAGAGCAAGCCATGAAGTCATTTGGCTTAGTCGCGTTGCTTCTCTTTGGCTGGATTCAGAAACCGCGTTTTCCATTTCCATCTGCGGTCGCCCGACCTTTACCAGCATCGAGCGAATGACATAAGAGGCTGAGGACGGGTACTGTTGACAGGCCTGGTAAACACCTCGCGGATCAAGTCCGTTTGGTGATTGACTCAAGTTAGAAATTTGATTGATTAAAGCGTGCGGAAAGATCTTCTCTCGACGCAGTGCCATAAATCTCTCGATAGCAATGGTGACAACGACTAGCGAAAGCGCTGCAAGTGGAAGCATGAACCAGCCACCCTGGGTGAGCAACGAGAGAAAATTAATTCCTGTTTTTGCGGCTTGCTGCGATTCCGCGGATGCGGGGGGAGCGGTCTGCGGCGGGGTAAACTCAGGTGCATTCGGAGGATTCACCACCGTTGCCCTAACGGCGGATTCGCTGAGAACAATAATTGAAATCATCAGAAATCCGAAAACGATGGCAGAGGTCAATCGTTGATTCAGTCGACAAAAAAGCGTCATAAGATCTCCGAAATGGTAAAGCCGGAAGCAGGAGGTGATTTTGTGAGATGCCTGCAGTGTGGCATCAGTGGTTTACTGGAATTTCATTTTTTTTAATTGTTCCAGTTGTCGACGAGCTTCTGGAGCAAGTTTGTCGTCGCTGTAGTTTTTCAAGAGGTATTCGAATTGTTTTATAGCGGCAGCGGTCAGTATCGCTTGCTGGTCCCGGGTGGCATTTTTGATTTGCACAGACGAACATCGAGCCGCTTCGTAGATCGCATAGGCCTGCCACGGTCGCACTTCCGGTTCCGCTTGAAGACCATTGAATCCGTAATAAACCTTTTTGAATTCTTTGATCGCGTCTGCAAATTGTTTATTTCCAAATAGCGAGTCGCCAACCATGCACCTGGCGCGGGCGCCAGTTTTGCCTTCGTTGTTTGCGGCGAGGTTGAAGTACTTGAGTGCGGTTTTGGAGTCTCTTAATCCGCTATGAGCCATGCCGATTTCCAGCATGGCATCTTCTTGCATGGGTACTCCAGCCGGTGACTTATTCGGATCAAGGGTTTCGAACGGTTCAAGTAATGCGAGCGTTTCTTGATATTGCTTTATCTGATTAGCACTCTGGGCGGCATGGACTCGCGCCAACCATTGAATCTTAGGCTCAGTTAAGGTTGATTTAGAAACAGCTGGTAATGCAGCCTGATACGCTTTCAGTGCCGAATCATAATCTTTTAAACGGTAGAGTGATTCAGCCATCATGAAGAGTCCATCGGCAGCCAAGTCACCTTCCGGGAATCGCTTGATTTGATTCGAAAACTGATCACCTGCTTCTTTGAATTTGTTTTGTTTGTAATGGGACCAAGCCAGTTTGTAGGCTGCTTTTTCAAGAATTTCGTTCTCAACTTGTGAGTCGAGGCAGAGTTGGTAGGCGGCGATTGCATCGTCATATTTTTTTTGACTGTAAAATTCTGAGCCGATATGAAAGTTGGACTCGGGAGCAAGTGAACTGTCAGGAAATTTCGAAGCGAGTGTGCGAAAGTTATCCATCGCAAGTTTTTCTTGATTGTTTGAGCGAAGCCCCCAGGCTAATTCATAAAGGTAGCGATCCATTTGTTTGGAAGTGTTGAACTCATTAACGAGCGTCTGGAAAGTCTTAGTAACATCGGTCCATTGTTGGGCATCAATATGTGCAAGGCCAAGATCGTAAAGCGCGTTTTCTTTTCTGGCGGCATCTGGTTCCGACGCGAGGAACTCGTTGAGGTCATCGATCGCAGCTTTCGGGTTGCCAAGTTTTCGTTGAGCGCTGGCGCGTCCGGTTCTTGCTAGATTAGCCAGGTCGTTGTCGGGGAATTGCGAGATCAATTTTGTGAATGTTTTCTCGGCCGCCTGATTTTGACTGAG
This sequence comes from Planctomycetota bacterium, assembly GCA_029979005.1. Classification (GTDB taxonomy): domain Bacteria; phylum Planctomycetota; class Planctomycetia; order Pirellulales; family Pirellulaceae; genus Mariniblastus. The sequence continues at coordinate 20,568 of JAPOIJ010000042.1, forward strand.
CTGGAGTTGGCAGTAAGCGGCGTTGTAAAGAGAGAAAGGAGTGAATTTCGTCGGTGATTCGAGCATATTGATCACTTGGAAATGCTCGAGCGCACTTTTGTACTTTTCCTGCTCATAATCGAATTCGCCAAGGCGATAATGAAGTTCGGTGGCAAGCGGTGAGTTGGAGTAGGTCTTGAAAAAAGTATCGGCGGTTGCGGTCGCTTCGGCGTTCTTTTTCTGAGCAAGCTGAGACCGGCAAAGGGTCAGAAGGGTTTCCGCCGTTCGTTTCCACTGCTTATTCGCTGCTAAAGATTTGGCTAAGGATTTTTCAGCTTTGGCGAATTGGCTCTGCTTGAATTGGCTCGACCCAATCCAGAACTCAACCTCTGACAATTGACTGGCATCGATTTCATTGGATGCGGTGAGTGGTTGTAGTTTTGAGATGGCCTCTGAGTAGTTTTCGCTAATGTAATCAGCAACAGCAGAGCGAATGATCCAGCGATTTACTTTCGAGTTTCCGTTGAACTGGGCGATTAGTTGATCATATGTTTTCTTGGCTTCCCCTGGTTCGTCGTTCAATAACTGTGCCTCCGCCTTGATCTCCACGGTGTCAGGTAGCAGGTCGTTAGCGGGGAAGGTGGACTCAAAAGCGTTTGCTGTTTTTATCGCTGTTTCAAAGTCACCGGTGTCAAGCGAAGTGAATGCGGAGCTGTGCAGCGCGAGCGGCGCTAATTCACTGGTTTGATAAGACGTTGCAATATTGTCAAACATCGCGATGGACGATTTGCGTTTGTCCGGGATCGCAAAAGCAGCGTCTGCTTGATCCATCAAGAGGTTGATCCATCCGATTGGTTTTTTCTCGTTAGACTTAACCTTGCTGATTTGTTTTTTGGCAATCGCAAAGGCTTTGGAGGGTTCATCAGATTTTAGATAGATACCGGCCAGCCAATGCGCAGCCAATGTTCCATTGACGGGGTCGACCTTGATCGCTCGCTCTAATAATGGAATTGCTTTTTCAGGTTGTTTCGCATCGAGGTAATTACGTCCTGCGTTGGCGAGGGCTTCGTTAGCTAACGGAGAATCGGGAGTATTTGCTATTTCTTCGAACAAAATTGCAGCACGTTGGAATTTCTCTAGCTCACGGGAACATACGGCAAGTTCGTATTTGGCTTCGTCGATGATGGTTTCAGAAGGTGCGTCTGAGTTTGGTTTGTCTGGGCTGACAATTGATTCAAGGATGGATTCCGCCTGTTTGAGTTTTTCAGTAGCGGCTTGCGGGTTGTTTTGAGCTGAATCTTTTTGAGCGAGTTTGACTAAGTTGGATGCGGTTCTCGACTGAATTTCAGTTAGGAGAGGACTGTTCTGTTCTGCGGCAACGATGCTGGCTTTTTGAAAAAAATCAGAAGCTTGTTCATACTGCTGTAATTGATCGTGAAGATCTGCCACGGCGAATAGGGATTCGAGTTGAAACGCAGGCTCTGGAAGATTGAGTATTTTGGAGTAGGCTGCGAGTGCTTTCTTACGATCTCCCAACGCTTCGAATGCGTTGCCTTGAAAGAAAAAGGCTTGGTCGGCATTTTCGAATTGCGGGTTCTTTTCAATTAATTCGGAAAATGTTTTTACTGCTTCGTTATATAGTTTTCTGGATTCCTTTGATTTGGATTCGTTCGCTAAATTCTGTCCCGCCTGGAATTGTGTGAAACCAAGGTAGAGCATCGCTAAGGGTTTCTTGGTGGTTTCTGCATCGGTTAGTTTTTCGAGTGAGGCTCGAAATTGAGGGATCGCTTGAGTTGGTAACTCAAGTTTCAAATAACAAACCCCGGCATTGTAATGAGCTTTGCCGATCAGTTTTGAAGTTGGGTGTTCTTTGATTAACGTTTCCCATTGTTCAGCTGCGAATTCGAAGTCATCGCCGTTTTGAGCTGAGGATGCTGTTTGGGCAATTTTCATTGCAGCGGATTCGTCCTGGAAGGGAGAAGCATTGAGTCGCGCCAGCGACAGTTGAGTCATGCTTAACCCAACAACGATGAGTAAGATTGCTCTTACAGGGCGCCAAAGAGATTTAGGTTGCCAAGGCATGCTGATTTTGTAGAAGTATTCGTTGTTCATAGAATTGTTTCGTTGGCGCCCCGTAATTACACCCTTCCCGACGCGTGAATGATGTGTATCGGAATGAGAATTAGTATTGGAGATAATTACCGCCGTTGAGTCATTTTAAAATGAATTGCTTTTCACTAAGCCAGTGATTCCACTGGAAAGTCAGCGAACCGTTCGATTGAACCGGAAAACTGATTGATTTAGATCACCACCCGCAACCTATTTTTGACATCAAATGCGTTGGAGGCAAATTGTTATCCAAATACCCAATCGGGTATGCATGGGTGATCTGATTTCAGTGTAAACCGAATCGGTGCTATTTTCTTTTAAACCCGCGTATTGAGGTCTTCAGGTCGCAAGAAAACAGACTGTCTTGGCTGGTTTTGCCAAAATTCAGAGACTTTGCTAAGCGTTTCGGGAGTTTGAGTTTTTGGGTGGTTGGGGTGGCCAAAATAGGGGAATGCCGGATATACGGGGTAAAACGGGAGCCATACGATCCTAAAAAAGAGGGCTTTTGTGATTTGCGACCTGAAAATAGCCGAACCCTCCGAAGTGAGACGTAAAATAACGTGTACAAAGTCCCTGATTCTTGTAAGATTAGGTAATCTTATCCCAACTCATAACCTGATGAATTTTGCCGGCCATTTATCCCACCCGGTCCTGTGATCTTCATATTGAAGCGCTGTTCTTTTCAATTGAGAGCACGCGATAATCTGCCAAGGAGAATCTTATGTCGTTCAGCCAGTCTCAATATCGCACGTTCTCTCGACGTGGTTTGACTTTGATCGAGATCATGATCGCGTTAACCATGACTCTGATTGTTCTCGGCGCGATGATGCAGGCTTTTCAATATGCCAGCGGCCAAATGCAAATGGGTCGGGCAACGATGGAGATGGCCAATCGGCTGCGATCTGCAGAGGAGCTATTGAGAAGTGACCTCAGCAATCTGACGGTTGAGCCGCGACCCTACACTGAGACAACCAATCCTAATGGTTACTTAGAAATTGTAGATGGAGCGATGCGGGACAAGACCAACGCCGCGGGGATTAACAGTTACCTTGGCGATGTAGATGACGTGATCGCGATGACGGTGCGAAGCGATGGACAGTTTTTTCGCGGACGTCATATCCCAGACAATACCACCAACTCGAAGGTGATTGAGTCATCGATCGCGGAAATAATGTGGTACACGACCTTTGTCGATCGAAATACGGATTCTCTAATTGACTTTGATGAGAGTGTAAAAGTTCATCGACGCGTTTTACTGATTCGACCTGACATGGGGCCATGGGAAAATCTTACTCTTAATCAGGTAACCACTCTGATGCAGAATAACGATATTTCATGTCGCGTCGTCTTTGACCAAGATGCCAATGAATTCAATGTCTACGCGAACAGCCTCAGCGATCTTGCTGTGAGACGAAACCGATTTTGTCATCAGTGGCTCAATTACAACAGTTCTGAACCAAGTGTAGATGTAAATTGGCCCAATTTCCTAGACAGATCTTTGATTTCCACTTTTCAACCCGTGGAGGGAAATGACATTGTTCTCACGGATGTTGCCAGTTTTGATTTACAAGTTTACTCGCCGGATGTCACTCTAAGTCTGGATACGGATACACCGGTGGCGCCTGCTGATCCCGGGTTCCCCGCCGCTGCGACGCAGATTTCAGCGGGCGATTTCGTCGATCTCGTTTGGAACGCGCCGGTAGATTTTCGAGGTAGCCGTTTCAACTTTGCCCAGCAGGCATGGCGAAACGGTTTTCCTGCAGCGGAAGCATTTTACGATACCTGGACCCCCGTCTATGAGAGCGATGGATTTGATCAAGATAATGATAGTTTGATCGATGAAGGAACCAATGGCTTAGACAATGGCGGTCCGCTTGCTCCCGATGATGATTCAGAGCGTGAAACACGTCCGCCCTACCCTTACCCGGTTCGTGGCGTCAAGGTAAGCATTCGACTGATTGAAAAAACGACGAATCAAGTCTACCAGTCATCGGTGGTTCACTCCTACGTGCCAGAATAAATGGCGTCAGCGGGAATGTAAATGATGGCGGTTCGGGTTACCTTGGACGGTTAAATTTCCATTGATTTGAGTCTTCTGTTGGTACAATTTCTTGGCTGATCTTCACACCATTCGGCTACATGGCCCCTGGACCGCTCAGGTTCTGGATTCTCAAAACGGTTGCGACGTTGCATCGCCTGAATCCCGCCAGACAATTCCTTCAGACTGGGGGAATTGGTTGGGCTCGTCATTTTGTGGACGTGTCGAGTATCGCCGCCGATTTGGTTTGCCGACTCAGTTGGATCCTAATCAGGCAGTTTGGCTCGTTTTCGAATCCGTTGATTTTGAAGCTTCGATCACTCTCAATGAAATCGAACTGGGAACGTTGCGTTTAGGGGATTCCCCGTTTCGAGCTGAAGTCAGGCAGCGGTTGCTACATTCGAACTATTTGAATGTAATTGTTGAACTTCCGTCTGAAGTGGATCGAGGCGAACGAAATTCAATGGCAGGTGGTTTAATTGGATCGGTTCGGTTGGAGATTGCTTCGAGCGACTGATTTAAGCGCCGCGGTTTTTAGGTGCGGTTATCTTTGTTTTCAGAGCGATAAAAACCGGTCTCTAACAGTAGTTGTTAAACTTTACCGATTGAGTTGGGTTGCTGGGTTGTGCGGGCGAAGTGCCGGTTTTAACACCTATTCCGGCGAATTTCTATGATTGCAGCGTAGATTCCTAGCCAAACTTTCGATGAAAAAAATGGTGTATCCCGCCATTTGAACGACGATTTTTCGTCCCGCCGCCAGATCAATCCGAAGTAAATTCCATCGCCATTACTTCCGGATTTTTGTTTACAAGTATGTGAATTTTACGATGACCGGTTCTGACTCAAACCAGCGACTCGACTACGTTTTGTTAACGCTCTATCGTTACAAATTCGTTTGGATTGCGCCTGCGATTCTAGGCGCTGTCATAGCATTTTATTATGCGACGATGTTAAGCCCGCAAATCTGGTCTGCCCGGCAATCCATGATTGTGCGAGATGATCTGCTTGGTCAGTCGTTCAAGCCTGGGCGTTTTGACTCCATCGAGTCCATGAAGTCAGCACAGGAAACTATTCTTGAGATCGCCCGTCAGCCGCAGGTCATTCGGAATGCAATGACTAAACTGGGGCCGCCTGAGAGTTTAAAAGGTGAGGCGGCGATCGCTGAGTGGCCAGATGAAGAAACAATCGAAGACATGCAGGACGCGGTCTTGATTCACGCACCTAACGGAGCGGAATTTGGAAAGACCGAAGTAATTGTCCTCAACGTGAAGCAAAGTACTCCGGAGCGGTCGCTCAAGTTTATCGAGTTGCTACTCGTCGAAATCATCGCCAAAGTCGATGAAGTTCGTTCAATGCGTTTGCAGAGTATGGAAGTTGAGCTAACCCGCGTTCGTGATGCCGCGATGGCAGAGCTCAATAAATCGAAAGAGAAGCTGACCCAAATGGATAAGTCATTGGGTTCAGATATCGCAACGATGAACGCGTTGAGTGATCCCCAAAACAGCGACAATTCAATAAAAAGAGATATTTCACAGATTCGCATTGAGTTGCGAGAGGCAACGCTTCAATTAGAAAAGCGCACCGCGTTGCTGTCGCAATTAGAAGAAGCCAAAACAAAACCTGATCGTATCCTCGGACTTTCAGCGGAAATGATCGGAATTCTGCCGGCGCTTGATGATCTAAAAAAAGAGATGATCGAAAAGCAAGCTCAGTTCGCCGTGACCACAGGGCTATACCAGCCAGGTCACCCGAAGTACGCAAGGTCGGAGAAAGCGATTGAGGCGATGCGGGAACAAATTCATCTCGAAATCGATCTTTGTGTTGCCGCGATGCAAAACGAGGTCAAAGATGCCCAGACGCGATGGTCGCGGTTAGACAAAGAGATGAACTCTCTTGATGACCAACTTACCAAGCTTAGTGAAAACAGAACCGAACTACTGACGCTTGTCGCCGAGTTGAAAGAGCGTACGGAAATTGCGAACAAAGCTCAATCCAACCTAGCGGAGATCAAGAGTTTAGCCGAGGCTGGAGTCTCTAATCTAATCGCCCGAGTGGACGAGCCTCAGGTGTCCACGCGACCGGACGGCCCGGGGAAAAAGCTAAAGATACTGGTTGGCGGTTTTGCTGGATTGATGCTTGGCCTCGGCGTTGTACTTCTGATTGCCCCTCCGAGTGATCCAGAGCAGTTTTGGTTTGGTGGAGGACCTGACGGTGGCGGCCCGGATTCAGATAGCCCGGAAGATCATAGCCCGCGATCGACAATCGAAAATCCCTCGAGTCAATATCCAATTATGCCGGAGACTACCGGTTCAGCACCTGCTTATGGTTCTTATGGTGTTTCCTCACAGGCTCCTTCGGTTGCTGATTTATTAGCCGCCTCACAAGAGGTTTTGTCCTCGCCGGTTAGCTCACCCCAAGCCACAGCAACTTTGCCTCAGGAAGTCAAAATTCGGCCTGCAAAATACGACCGACGAAAGCGTCGATTTGTTGTTCGGCCAGAGGGCCAAGCGGCTTTGCCAACGGAATCCGAAGCTTTGCAACAAGACCTGCGGGGGCAGTCAAGCGTGAGTCCGCGCTCGAGTGAAACTCAAGCGGTAGAGCTTGTTGATCCTCGAAGTTTTCCTAAAAACTCAGACGCTCCCAAGCTCAAGCGGCGAAGTCCCAGCGTGCGAGCAGTTGATCTCGCAAAAACAGCCGCTAGGGAAGATGCCGCTTTCCAGCGGACGGTGTTAGGTGATAAAGAGTCCACGGATGCCCCAAGTGTCTCTCGAACGCAAGGTGAACCGATGGGTATTCCGGAGCAAATTCAAAAGCTCAGCGACTCGATAGCGAGGTATGCAAACCCTAATCCGATGGACTCGCCCCGAGACGGCGACTAGAAGAGGTTGTTTGCGAGGCTGCTTAGGATCAAGCGATTGGAATCTCGATTCGCCTTACGTCCACTGGAAATTAATAAGCGTTCTGTTTTGAGAAAACAACGGTAAAGGTTTGAAGGATGATTTTTAAATCAAGCCAAATCGACCATTCTCGGATGTATTGATGGTCGAAAAATACACGTTTTTCCATCTTGTCCAGCGTCTCCGTTTCTCCGCGACAACCATTCACTTGAGCAAGGCCGGTGATGCCAGGTTTGACTTTATGGCGAAGCATATAGCCTTCGATTTGACTCCGATAGAATTCGTTGTGGGAGTTGGCGTGCGGGCGAGGTCCCACCAGCGACATCTTTCCTGAAATGACATTGAAGATTTGGGGTAATTCATCAAGAGATGTGCGTCTTAGGAATCCGCCGATAGGTGTTAAGCGCCGGTCATTTTTAGTTGCCTGGACGACTTTGTCACCATCTTCCATCACGTTCATGCTTCGGAATTTCCAAACCAGAATTTCTTTTCCATCCAGCCCGTAACGTTTTTGCCGGAATAGAATTGGTCCGCGCGAGGTTAGTTTCACTGCTGCGGCAATGATTAACATTGGAATTGCAAGTAGAGTGATTCCCAAAGTGCCGAGCACAATATCGACTCCACGTTTCAGAATTCCATCTACACCGTAAAACGGATTTTCAGAAACGCTAACCACGGGTAGGCCCTGAATATCAGTCCAGCGCGAATTGAGCATCTGAAAAACAAATAAATCGGGAACGATATAGACGGAAGCCGTTGTGTCAGCCAGTGCTTGAATGAGACTTCTAATTCGTTTTTCAGCACGCATTGGAAGCGAGATAAAAACGACCTGGACATCGCCTGATTTTGCACTTTCAATGAGGGTGTCAATCTTGCCAAGATTGACTGAAATATCTTCCGGTAGATCGCCGGTTCTCTCTTCGGGGCGGTCGTCATAGTAACCTAAAAATCGGAGCCCCAGATCTGGCGCTGCGCTAATGTTCCGGACAAGGTGAATCCCTAAATCGTTGATGCCAACGACGGCATAGCCGCGAGAGTGAATCCCCTTGGCTTGCGACCACTTGCAATACCAGCGGTATAAGATTCGTGCCGAAAGAGAAATGATGATCGTAAAGCTGAACCAAAGGGCGAGTGAACCTCCAGAAAGTTCGGTCGAGTAAAGGCTGAAATGCCCGAGAAATGAAAGCATTATGATTGTGATGACCGAAGCGATCACGCTGCAAATTGCTTCTTTTTCAAAACGAATGCCTCGCCAGCTTCGGTACAACCCGGAGATTTCGGCAGAGATGTTAAAAATCCCAATTGCCACTAAGCCAATAACAATCGTGGATTGACTGTTCGCACTGGGAATCCAGATGATCAGCATCATCAAACCACTAATGATTGCGACCGCGTCGATTAATTTCATGGTTAATCGTGGCCACGAATCGTGTTGGCTGATTCGCTGCTTGGGGCTCGGTTGGGACATGAAACGGGAATAGGAAAGATTAGATGTTTAATAGGCTCGCCAAAAAGTAGAGAGCAGTGAATCCGAGTGGAACCATTGGAGAAAGATAGGTTGCGAATTCGCGATCCGTTCCCGAATTGGGATGAGGAAAGGAATACGGGTTACCAAAAAAATCGATCGTGAGGTTTGAGACCCATTTGGGGGATCTGCAGGAACATCAATGTTGGTTTTTTCGGAGGGAGCCAGTTGGGGAACGATCCACGTGATGCAAAAATGCATCAAATCGGGCGATTGCCGAGGAAATCCCTGTGATTCGCGCAGCGCCGAGGAGGCCGTTGCAGCGAATTAGTTCGGGTAGTCATTCAGAATTGACAAAAAGATTACTGATATTTTTGAATGACAACTGAGCTTGCCTGGCCTTGAGGCGTCACATTGAGATTGATGAAAGAGTCGCCGGCCACGACGTCATTGGTTTGGACGGCGTTTATGGGGCACTGTTCATCAAGGTCATCGCAGTTCATTATCGGGAATAACGACCCTTTCTCCATTGCCATCAAACTCGCTGCGATTTCAACAATCCCGCATCCGCTACCGAGGTTACCCATGTAACTCTTGGCTGCAGTAACTGGAGTGTTGTTCATGACATCCGCGATGGCGAGTGATTCTTGAAGATCGCACTCAGGTGATCCGAGTCCGTGGGCGTGGACATGGCCAATGTTAGAAGCATCTATCCCAGAGTTTTCGATTCCACTGATGAGGACGTTCTCGAGCGCCTTCTGATAATTTGCTGCCCCATTTTTATCTGCCACGCAAGAGGACCCGTAACCTACGACTTCACCGAGAATGTTGGCTCCTCGTTTTTCAGCAGAAGAAAGTTCCTCAAGAATTAAAACGCCCGCCCCTTCTCGCAGTGTCATGCCGGTTCGGTTTTTATCAAAAGGTCGGCATGCTTTAGTCGGGTCTCCACCGGCAGATTCCGTGTGCCGGTCGGCGAGCTGCTCTTGAAGCGCGATGTGTACGGTACGAAGCGGGTGGATTCGAGAACCGGTAGAACCGGCGACCATGAAATCAGCCGAGCCGCGCTGGATGATCGTTGTTGCTTCCGCAATGGCTAAATTGGCTGAAGCTTCCCGGACGGTAATTGAATTGCTGGGGCCGCGCAGATCGTTGTAAATGGCGACGTGGCTGGCGGGCATGTTGGGTAGATATTTTAGTAACCAAAGTGGCTCAACTTTAGTCAGCCCTTGTTCAGCCCATTGATCAAAGCAGAACTTTTCATCCGCGTCTAAACAGGCGCGAATTCCCTCGACGAAATCGAGGGGACTGGTGATGATGTAATCGCTTCCGAAGAGGGTGCCAATTCGGCTGGGGTCGATGCTGCCTGATTCGAGTCCCGAATCGGTCAGTGCTAACTGAGCGGCAGCCGCGCCGAGTTGAATTTCCCGGCACATCAGTCGAAGCCCTTTTTTAATGCTTCGTTGTAATTTTTTTTCCAACGGACCAAAGCTGTCGATATTGCCAGTGAAATCGGTGCACTCACCGCCAAAGTCAGAGGGGAAATGTTCCGTGGGCAAATTGGATAGCAAACGGACACCGCTCTTTTGCTGACTGAGCGAATCCCAAAGATCAGTGGATGAACTGCCAATAGGGCTGATCAAACCCATTCCTGTAATGACAACGCGGCGATCTGATTGGGCCATGGAATGAAAAACTTTGGGCGAAAGTTTTAAAAAGGGATGAAAATAATGCGTCTCGAACCAAGAGCCGCAGCGAAATTTAAACGTGTAGGACAGTCGGCGGCTAATTTTAGCCGTGCTTTCCAGATTGTATTCTAGGCTTCTTGCCGGAGTCGTCGAGGTGACTTTCGTTAATTAAGTAGGCTCGATCCGAAGTTCCCTCCGGCGACCCTCGAGGAAACTCCAGTTCATGGTAATTTTACGGGGGCGGTCGATTTATTTGCAGTTTGAGGAATAGTCGCGTTTTGCGCCGGACCGCGATACTCAATAAACAGGAGAGCTTCGGCATGATTTGATTTTTGGGGTAGACCTGGAATTCGGAGGCCGACCCCGTCATTTTCCGGTTCAGGCGATGCAACCACCCCGCAGCTGAGCATCAGCACTTGGTCGTTACGCCAACGAAATCGCTCGTGCAGTCTCCAGCTTACGAGCTGAGGGATTTGGAGAGTGACTTCCTGTTTTGTGCCGTTCCCTACCGGCACATCAACTTTTACTTTGGCTAGTTTTTCGACCTGGTCGACGTCGCATTTGATCACGGCCTCAATGGTCGAATTGTCCATTGAGGACAGGCAGCTCAGTTCTAGGCGATACCCTTCATCGATGCGGCTCTGCTGAGGCTGGAAGGCGGGGACCTGGTTGGGAATCCACTTTAGATTTCGGACAAATTCGACAGGTGTAATTTTTTCGACCACCATCGTTTGCCCGTCATGATTGGTAAGTCGACCCGAGTTGTGTTTTCGGGTTTCCGGTCGCTGAGCGAGCGAGTTGATCAAGAGGGCTGCATTTTCCTTGGAGAGGATCCAGGCTTCTGTGCCCGGAGTTGCGACATTGATTGGCTGCAGGATCGTGTAAAAATCGGATCGCCAATTTGGTTTTTCGATCGTCAGCATGTGAAGGTCGACATTCTGAACTTGACCGCGGGTTCGATTAAATCGTTCCACAATATTCTTGACGACTTTTTGAATTTCAGGAGTGTGGTAAACGTAAAGTTTTTCTTTGTCGGCATTCAAGATTCCCAACGGACGGTAGAACCACATCTCAGTTCCCGTTTCTCGTAAGATCCAGTCGACGATCGATCGTTCCGGTTGTTTGTTGTTGGTGATTTTAGATGTATAGGGAGTGATGTCGTATTCTTGCCAGATCTGCCCAGCAGCACTCGGAAGGTCGTTGGGAGGTTTTGCGAAACTCGCTACCACGGTGTTGGGTGCTGCCGGGGTGGCGTTGTTTGCAGATGGTTGAGCGGATGGCTGAGGTTTTGAGGTGGCCAACGGTTGGGCTACCGCGGGATTAGCAGGAGTAGCGCTCGAAGCGGGTGGTTGAGGTTTGGGTTGAACTGGAAATGCCGCGACGGCAATGCCTGTAGAGGAATTCAAATCGGTTTCATTGCTGGCAGGAGCAACAAAGGATGAGGCTTTGGGCTGGGAGGGGTTCTGCCACGGTGCCGCTGCGGCGGTGGTG
>JAPOIJ010000100.1 GCA_029979005.1 Planctomycetota bacterium
CCTCGCACAAAATCCACCGATCCCGGCAGGTCGTCTGGCCGCTGTCATCAATATTGATGGGATAAACATTCTCGGGGCAACCGAGGACGTCGTCGTGATTGGACGCGGGAAATCCGATATGGATAAAATCGTCGAACGGATATCGAGATGGCAAAAACGAGTCGTTGTCGGAGACCAATTTCCCGATCGCGGTTATTATTACCGTTCGGATCAGTTCAGCCTCGCAAAAATCGGGGTCCCCGGTGTCTACCTTAGCTCCGGAGTCCATGTGATTGGCAAGCCGGATGGCTGGGGGAAGGAACAATTGAGAAAGTGGACTGAGAACATCTACCACCAGACCAGCGACGAGTACAGCGAAAGCTGGAATCTTTCAGGAGCTGTCGAGGATGCCAAACTAATGTTCTACACTGGACTTCAAGCAGCCAATCAAGAGATGTTACCTGCATGGAATGCGGGCGACGAATTCGAGGCGGCTCGACAAGAGGCCCTAGAACAACTCCTGAAATAAACGATAGTAGTTCTATATTTAAATCCGTCCGTCGGACAAATCAATTCTGGACGACAGATAAACCCATTGAGACTTTATGGCAACGACCGAATTTAAAGACACCGTGACTCCCGAGCTGGAAGGTCGAATCGATTTAATGGTTCGTAGCCTGATCGATTTGCCAAGAAGCAAATTGACTCTCCTGTTTGAGCACGATTGCGTTTCTCTCAACGGATCGATCTGTAAAAACCCAGCGACCCGGGTCAGTGCCGGTGATGCTGTCCTCGTCAATTACGATGCGAAACAAGGATATGCCAAAAAAAAACGCCCCTGGAGCGATCGAACATTTACGATCATTCATGAAGACGATGACCTGTTGGTAATTAATAAAGCCTCGGGTGTGTTAACCGTTCCCACCAATAAGGAAGAGCCAAATACGTTACTGGAACGAGTTACCGCCTATTTAGACCGCAAAAAGAAAAACCACGAAGCGTATCTGATTCACCGACTCGATCGCGGCATGAGCGGGACGATGGTGTTTGGTAAAACACCGAACGCAGCAAAACATTTACGGACTCAATTCGACAAGGATCAGGCCCATCGAACTGTATTCGCCATCGTCAACGGAAAATTAGAATCTGAATCTGGTGTTTTTGAATCGCAACTCGACACACACAGTAACCTCAGCCGCTATTCCACATCTGAAAAAGGTAAAGGGCAACGTGCGGTAACTCGCTATAAAGTTACCCAGCAATTGGAAGAAGCGACCGCCGTCGAACTTGAATTAGTCACTGCGCGTCGCCATCAGGCACGCGTTCATTTAAGTGAATCGGGACACCACATTCTGGGAGATACCCGCTACCGACAAGAACGCTATCCCCATGAAAAATGGGACAAAAAGAGACTGGCTATGCATAGTGTTGAACTTTCGTTCATCCATCCCACCACGTTGAAACGGGTCACTTTCAAATCCCCCCTGCCGATGACACTCCGAAAATTCATTCGTGGCAGCAGAAAAAAATAGAGTTACGGTTCAAATTGACCAAACCGATATTTAACCACCTGTCAGTTAACCGCCTGTCAGGAAATCATTAGTCACCGTAGAATGTCGCGGCAGCGGTATTTTTTTCTTGATAAGTTGATTTGAAAGACGCTATTTTGGATTCTCAGGAAATCCTTGGACAAGACGGTTTAATTGCCAAACGACTGCCAAACTATGAAGAGCGTCGTCAGCAACTCGAAATGGCCGATGCCGTTGCCAAGGCGATTCGCGCGAAAAAACACCTGATCGTTGAAGCCGGAACAGGCGTTGGAAAGAGTTTCGGATACCTCGTTCCAGCGATTCTTTCGTTGCAGGAAAACCAGGAGAGCAAAGACGGTGGTAAACGCAGAATCGTCGTTTCAACCCACACCATCAGTTTGCAAGAGCAGCTAATTCAAAAGGACATTCCACTCCTTAATAGTCTCATTCCACTTGAGTTTTCCGCTGTGCTGGCGAAAGGACGGGGAAATTACATCAGTCTTCGTCGACTAAAGCAGGCGCTCAAACGAAGCGATAATTTGTTTTCCACTGACGAACAAGTGGCTCAAGTCCAAGACCTCCGAGAATGGGCAGTAACGACGAATGATGGATCGCGTGCTGATCTCGATCTAAAGGTGTTACCCAGTGTGTGGGACGAAGTCAAAAGTGATAGTGGAAACTGCCTTGGAAGAAAATGTCCCAGCTACGCAGACTGCCACTATTTCAAAGCGAGAAAACGATTGCAGAATGCCGACATTCTGATCGTTAACCACGCCCTCTTTTTCAGCGACCTCTCGCTTCGAAGACTCGGAGTCAATATTCTTCCCGATTACGATACCGTTATTCTTGATGAAGCTCATACCATTCAAGATGTTGCCAGCGACCACCTTGGACTCGGAATCACGTTAGGGCAAATCGACTACACGCTTTCCAAACTCTACAACGAAAGCACCAACAAAGGGCTACTCGTACATCACAACCTAAAGGCTGGTCAGCAGGCGGTTGTCCAGTGCCGTATCCGCGCCGAAGATTTATTTGGCGACATCCTCGCCTGGATCGCTCGCACGCAAACCTCCAGCGCTCGCAACACGACGACCCGCGTGCAGGAACCTGGTATTGTCAGCAACCCCCTGTCGCCTGCTTTGGACAAACTAAGCCAGTTGGTTCGGCAATTTGGCGAGAACATGAAAGACGCCGCCGAGAAGCAGGACTTCACTTCTCAAGCGGAGCGCCTAACAGCACTTTCAACATCTCTCGAGGCGTGGCGCCTCCAAGAGATGGAAGGAGGTGTTTACTGGGTCGAGTCCGGAATGAATCGGTATGGAAAGCAAAAAGTCAAATTGATGGCGGCGCCAATCGATATTGGCCCCGCCTTGCGAGAAAATCTGTTTAACAAAACCGATTGTTGTATTCTAACCAGTGCCACATTGGCTGTCGGAGATCAGTCTTTCGATTTCTTCCGAAACCGAATTGGACTCACGCAATCTAAATCACTGCAACTGGGAAGTCCGTTCAATTACAGCGAACAGGCTAGACTGATTCTCGTTTCCAACATGGTCAGCCCCGCAGAGCATCGAGACACACACGAACGACAGTGTATTGAAGCAATCAAACAATACGTCTCCCGAACGGATGGCCATGCCTTTGTATTATTTACCAGTTACGATTTCCTCAACCGTGCCGTCCGTGATTTAACTCCGTGGTTAAGTGAAAAAGACTTTGGACTTTATGTTCAGGGAGGCGGAGTTTCAAGAACGCAATTGTTGGAGCAATTCAAATCTAAACCTCGAGGAGTCCTGTTTGGAACCGACAGTTTCTGGCAGGGCGTCGATGTTCAAGGAGACGCACTTCAAAACGTAATCATTACCAAACTACCTTTTAGCGTCCCCGATCAGCCGCTTTTGCAAGCTCGGTTGGAAGCGATCAAAAAATCAGGAGGAAATCCATTCAATGATTACCAATTGCCAGAGGCAATCATAAAATTCAAACAAGGGTTCGGCCGCCTCATTCGAAGCAAATCCGATTCCGGCATCGTCGTTGTCCTTGACCCAAGAATTAAGACAAAATCCTATGGGCGGATTTTTCTCGGATCGCTTCCAGAATGCCAAGTCGAATATGACACCATTTAGGTTTTGGGGACAGTAAAACAGTGTTTTGCATGGGCTACATTCTATTTGTTTGGTCGCTAAAATCGACATATCTGGGGTGTTTGAGCTTTCATCACGCCCGACTAAAGAATTGCCGATAATTCTGCTGCCTACTTTTTTTTCATATGAAATCAGCGAGTTCGACCGTGGCCGAAAGATCCAAATACCAACAAAACATTATCCGGAATTATTACGAAAACCGCGAAAACATTTCTCTTCAACGAGCTCAGGAAATTGTCACCGAGCTATACCTTTCCGAAGGTAAAAAGAGAGAAAAGTACTGGAAAAGCCTCGAGGGACACTTGCTCAAACTAGACGTCAAACAACAAACAATCGATCATTTAATCGCTCAAAATGACCCAATGCAAGTTGCAAAGCTAGTCGAAAAGTTAGGCAAACAATAGCGACGCGCGCCACAACCATGTTCCTTGTAACCAAGGCTTAAACCATGCTCTCTGAGGAACAGAAAACCAGACTTCGACCACGCATCGTCGCACTTCAATCCATTGCCGGGATAATGCTTGTCGCGTCGACGCTCGTTGCCGGAGTGATCGCAACGATTGCAAACTGGGACGAACTCGGCGATCCGCTCTCCATGCTGCCGCTAATCGGAACGATTTTTGGAATACTGATGATCGGCAGCGGGATAGTGTTGCCCCTCGTTTTTGCCGGGGAATCTGTCACCGGAAATTCCGAAGAGGAAAAAATAAATTCTGCCGTTCAAGCGATAACGGTTGAGTATCTCGTTCGCTTCGCGCTTGTTCAGGCCGCTCTGTTTACCAACCTCATGGTATTAATGCTGGATCTTCACGCCGTGACACTCGGTATCATCGGATTGGCGACGGTCGTTTTTCTCTTCCTCTTCCCGTTCAAATCGAAATTTATCGGATCGGTTGAAAAGCGTCTCAGCTAGAACCAAACTCCGTCAACGCTTCGACAGATCCTATCCAGCAATGGCTACAGGCTGAGGAATTTGCATCTCGACGATACTCATTCCGTAAGGTTTCAACTCACCCCGCATTACTTTCACATCGGAGGGAGCAGAGATACCCAGCCGGACAGTATTTCCTTTGATCTGCAACACCTCTACCGTGATGCCACCGTCGATTAAAACTTTCTCATTCCGCTTGCGACTCAAAACTAACATTTCATTTTCCTTAACTTTTTGGCCAGAGGGGGGATCTAACGATTTGAGCAACACAGTTGGCCGATGTGCTTCGTTGATAAGTATCTGTGAACTCTGTGACACCTCAGGTCACGCTTCCTAGCGATTTCCTAAAAAACTTCCGACTGCTTGCGGGGCTAACCGTACATAGTTGCCCAACCTTTAACTTACTTACGCAAAACAAACGGTATTTCGATTAATTTCTCACTGGCTTTCTCATAAAATGGCTAAAAACTCTAATTTATCAACGAATTGCTAGCACTCTCTTGCTTGAGCGCGGGTTAGAACACAAAGTTCCCCGCTCAAAAGAGTGCCCCAACGGCCTTCTATAGTCCTGCATTTTCGATCCTGCTACACTCCGCCGCGATTTACCAAACTGGAACCACGGCAAATAAATGCACGGATTTATTAAACCAATAATCACTCGATGGGCGGCGGGACTGTTAACCCTTTGCTTGGTTACCTCCTTTGCTTTTTGCGATTCGGACTTACCCCGGGAACCACTTCCCAAGTCCTGGAAATCGGATGCCGAGCTTACCGATGTTTTTTTCCTTAACGCACGTTTGGGTTGGGCCGTTGGTGCGCAAGGGACCATTGTGCGCACCTCCGATGGCGGCAAGAACTGGATCCAAATATCGCAACGAGTCAATCTAAACGCGAGTAATCTCTCACTTGATGAAAAGCTCCGCAACATGCGACAAGGCATTCAAACGCGGGCCACTGGTCGAGCCGATGGCCAATC
Source organism: Planctomycetota bacterium (assembly GCA_029979005.1). Taxonomy (GTDB): domain Bacteria; phylum Planctomycetota; class Planctomycetia; order Pirellulales; family Pirellulaceae; genus Mariniblastus. The sequence goes on from JAPOIJ010000100.1 coordinate 5,563, forward strand.
GATCAATTCAATTAGCTGTCGATTTGAGTCAGTATTTTTTACCGATGAAAAGAACGGCTGGATCGCGGGCGGCTACAGTGTGCCTTACATCGATCGCTCCCGAGCCATCGTCATGAGAACTCGGGATGGTGGAATCACCTGGAATTCGGTTGAACATTTAGTCGCCCCTCGATTCCAACAAATTCGGTTCACTGACCCAATGAATGGATGGGCGGTTGGTGAGGTTGGTAATCTGTTTCAGTCTGGAATTTTTTACACATCCGATGGTGGCCAGTCATGGTCGAGCCAAACTTCAAAAAAAATTCACTCATGGATCGCCGTTGAACGGACTAAAGATGGTCTGGTAACCATTAATGAAACCGGGCAATTGGGAACATTACGCCCCAATCATTATGAACGTGCTGTGGTAATCAGCGAAAACGCCACGCCCATCTCTCAAGTCCGCATGATCAATAATGATTCGGGCTGGGCGGTCGGTGAATCTGGCACGCTCCTCAATACCACCAATGGTGGAAAATCCTGGACGCAAATCAAGCTTCCAATCGAAGCGTCTGAAATCGATCTTGAAACGATTTCCGTCATTGATAATCGAATTTGGTTTGCCGGTGATCCGGGGACAGTTATTTATTCCATGGATATAGGAACCGGACGGACGACATCGCACCGGACTCCAATTCGGATGCGGATTAATCAATTACATTTCATAGATCAATCTCACGGCTGGGCTGTAGGCGGCGGAGGAGCGATTATCGCCACCACCGATGGCGGGCAAAACTGGCATGTCCAAAGAGGTAATCAACAACGCGTATCCATCCTTTACGTCAGCCTCGACGATCGATCTATCCCGCTGGAGTTACTGGCAAAGTATTCGCTTGAAGAAAACCAAACTGCCGCCGCTTTGGTGATCCAAAAGACAAATCATCAAAATCAGGATCTCGCTCAGGCAACAGAACGCCTCGGCAGCAGTCTTCTCCATTCACTGGGCATCCCCACTTCAGCCGACCTCCGTTCGGCACGAACGCGAGAAAAGATCCTAAAAAACCTCACCCGTGTAATTCGAACCCTGCAGCCCAACGTTGTCGTTCTAAATTCATCCGCGCCCAGCAACGGTCAGAGCAACCAACTCTCCGCCGAACTGTATTCGCTCGTCAATTCTGCCATTGCACATGCCGGAACCACGCAGAGCTTTCCAGTTCAAATTACAGAATTAGGTTTGAAAACATGGAAGGTCGACCGATTTGCCTTTGAGGATCCAACCGGCGAAATCACCATCGACGCGACACGTCTACTTCCCCGATCAGGTGTTTTGATTGAGGATCAAATCGCGCTTAGTCGAGCACTCTTGGGCAAATCTGTCTCCAGCGACCGCGTGTTTCGCTATCGCGTCAACCACCTTAGCCAACGTGAAAGAATGCAGGCAGATAATCTTCTCTCAGGACTTGATCGGAGAAAGACAGCATTGCCGAGAAGTATGGCAGACGCGAAGCGCGGTAACTTAAACATGATTCAGCAGGCGAATTCAAAACAACAGAAAGTCGAAGAATTTGTTCGTTTTGAATCCACCTCCGCTCGCGACTTACTAATCTGGCGACAACAGATTCAGGCGTTCACCATGCCCATGGACAAGGGAATTGCCGGGGTTTGGTTAATGCAACTCGCCGAACGCTATTTGGAGGTTGGAAAAACCGAACTCGCTGCACAGACACATACACTTTTGGTGAACCACTGGGCTAACCATGCGTTTGCGCCGGCTGCCATGAATTGGCTTGCCAATTATTACAGCAGTGAAGAATTCGCCCAAATCGAGTATCAGAATAAAATCAAAAATGGTGAGCTGACTGAATTTGGAACACTGACTGAAAACCAACGCCTGAAAGAAAGTTTCCGGCCCCGCACTGAGCAGACATTTGCAAACGGGAGCTCTCAGATTAAATGGCTCCCCAGTGATGCGATGCTAAAATCCCAAGAAAAAAAACTAACGTCCCCAGAAGAGAGCCCGGACTCAAAAGAGTCCACACCCCCCTCCCCCATTCGCCCAGCTTTCTTTGATCAACGCCTGCAAGCAGCAAGTAAAATTTTAAACCAAATGAAACAGCGAGATCCCGAATTTGCCGCGGGACCTCAATATAAATTTATGGAATCGCACATTTCCCGGCGACTCAATGGCGCCCTGACCAACGAGGGGCGATTTAAGTCACTCGCACAACTTGGCGACGAGGACGATGCAGGATTTGCGATCGCCGCCAAAAGAGAATTAGCTCTGAGTCCACAATTGGCAACCTCATCACCTGGCTTACAAACGGGCGTTTGCCGATACACCCTCCAACCGCCCAGACTCGACGGCAAGCTAGACGACCCCTTTTGGCAAACCGGCGTTCGAGAAAACGATGCGTGGCAAATGCCTCTTTCAACAGTCGATAGTAAATCGAAAGTGTCCTCCGATATTGCCCTGTTCGCTTACGATGAAAAATACTTTTACGCCGGCTTTCAGTGTCAAAAAATTACAGGCCAACCTTATCCAGCCTCCCGTGGCTCAAGACCGCGAGATGCAGATCTGACGTACCGTGATCGGATCGAATTCTCCATTGACGTCGACCGAGATTACTTGTCTCAAAACTGTTTTGTGATCGATCATCGTGGTTGGGTGAAAGAAAGCTGTTCGGGCAGCCTTGGATGGAATCCGAATTGGTTTGTCAGCCAATCTGAAGACGAAACGACGTGGACGATTGAGCTCGCCATCCCATTGAACTGCCTGGTTCCGGAACAGATCGCAGCGAACGAAACAGTCTGGGCACTAAAACTTGCCCGACGCGGCTACGAACCCAAAAACCTATGGCACAACTCCGAAATCCCCCGCCCTTCGTCATCGTTACCCGAACCGATGGGGATTAGAAATACACTTCAGGCTCGACCGGTCGATTTTACATTGCTGAAATTTATAAACCCTGCAACCGAAACGGCAACCAAACTAACCCTTGGAAACTGACGATTATCAGAATCTAACGATCGTTTCCACGTAGAATTAATCACGAAAAACATGATTCCATCCCCATCGCGAACTATAGTAGACTCGGGAGTTGACCTAGGTATCAGCCATGACAAAACAACCAGAACTGAATCGGACTGCTATGCCGACTAACGATTCTGCGATGATGTCATCCAGCGATACGCCCCCGGTCTCCGGCGAGCACCCCAAACTTGTAACCGTAGCACCTCGAAATCGTGCTCCTGAAAATTCACCAGGAGCCGCTAATTCGATTCCTGCGATTCACGTAAAAACGGATCGTAATCAATCTCGATCTCGCGGCCCACAGACATTGGAGGCGTTTTTAAACTCGCTTCGCCCCTCGCCCAATCTCGAGTTGCCGAAAATCAATTCTTACGACGAAGATGAGTTATCCGAAAACAGTTCCATTCGTGGCCGAATTGAAAACCACCGTAATCCATTATCGTCCGTACTGATCAGTATGGTCTTGCACCTCTCGTTATTTTTAGCTCTCGCCTGGTTCGTGTTGGCAATGGACAAACCCATCGCGACAATCAGCGTAATGGCAACTTTGGATGCCACACCCATTCTCGAAAACTTAAATCAAGCTGATTTGCAACTGATTGATATTGAAATCCCGATTGACAATCAATCACCGATGGAAATGCTCGCCGACGCAACCGCTACCGAGGATTCCATCAACGCCGACGATCTACCGATCGTCTCTCCAAGCATTGCCAACCCAGCGATTACCCCCAATCCAGCAGAAAACAATCCAGCTAACGAAGTAGGTAAGCTTCCAACAGGAGGAGGCCTTGAGGGACGGGCTTCGGACGCGAGAGCGAGGCTCGCGGCCCTGCGCGGCGGCACATTGGCGAGCGAAGCGGCTGTCGAAGAAGGCTTAAAATGGATCATTAACCATCAACGCGAAGATGGCAGCTGGAGATTCCTCCACGACCAACAAAGCTGCCGAGGCAATTGCAAAAATGAGGGTACCGATGAGGCATCGACCGCAGCAACAGGGCTGGCGCTAATGTCGTTACTGGGCGCAGGCTACACTCATCAAACTGGCCCCTACCAACCACAAATTCAAAAGGGGCTCGACTACTTAAGCTCTAAAATGAGGATCTCCGCACGCGGAGGGAGCCTCACTTCCGGCAGTAAGGGAATGTACGCCCATGCTATTGCGACGATCGCATTAAGCGAAGCAAGCACCATGACGGGAGACAGTAGCTTGGGTAAGGCCGCTGACCTAGCAAGACAGTACATTGAAACTGCACAACATAAAGCGGGGGGGTGGCGGTATGATCCGGGAGCACCGGGCGATATGACCGTTACCGGATGGCAAATCATGGCCCTGAAGAGCTGCCAACTTTCCGGCTCAAGACTCGGTGATTTGACCATGATTCGAGCCGAACAATTTGTCGACTCACTTGCGACGTCCAATGGTCGGTATGGATATAACACGAATGAAGCATTGGAAAATTCAGCAACGACAACCGCGATTGGGGTGCTTTCGAAAATGTATCTCGGCGCTGGGATCAATGCGGGCTCACTCGAACAAGCGACGCGGTTCTTGTCAGACCACGGTCCTTCCAAAAACAATGTTTATTTCAACTATTATGCAACTCAGGTACTGCACCATCGCAGCGATCCCCGCTGGGAATCGTGGAATGAAAAGATGAGAGAACATTTAGTAACAACCCAAGACCAGAGTGACACCCACCAAGCGGGAAGCTGGTATTTCCCTGACCCACACGGCAAAGTTGGCGGACGCCTGTACACAACCGCCATGGCCGTTATGATCCTCGAAGTTTATTACCGCTATTTACCACTTTACGAGAATGACGCGGTTCAGATAAACCGCTAAACTAGGAAGCGTTTGGCCACTTCACAGCCCGCTTCAACAATTCGTAAACTCTGGTTTTCGCACTCCTCGATTATGAATCCCGTCATTCCTGTTATCGATCTAATGATTTCTCAGGTCGTCCTTGCGGCCCGAGGGGACCGGGAAACCTACCGGCCAGTTCACACAAAATTGACTCATAGCAGCCAACCACTTGAGGTTGCAAAGGCAATCTTCAATCAAACAGGATGTGATGTTCTCTATCTCGCGGACATTGACAGCTTCAATGGTGCTCACCCTAATTGGAAGGTTTACAACGAGCTCGTAAACGCTGGATTTGGGCTATGGCTTGATGCCAACTGGGTAAGCGGCGATCAATACAAAAAGATCACCGAAAATATTGCGAAACGGGAACGATTGAAAATCATACTCTCGTCCGAAACGCTCGCCAATTTCACTGATTTGGATTTGCTCACGAAACTAATCGAACTCGATATCACGCCCATTTTTAGCCTCGATAGAAAAGCGGGCAAGCTGTTAACACGACCGGGAAACCTTGCCGAGGCGACACCTTTCGAGTTGATTCAGAATGTTTACGAAAAAGGTGTCCGTGAATTAATTCTGCTCAATCTAGAATCAGTTGGGACGATGTCAGGATGTGCAGATTCTGAAAACGAGTTTGGCTCTCTCATTCAAGAAATCAAACAAGAACTACCCGAAATCAAAATCACTTCGGGAGGGGGAGCGAGGCACGCCAGTGACATCCAAATGCTGCTCGAACTTGGCTGCGAACATGTTCTTGTCGCTTCGGCCATTCATCAATGCAAACTCACACCAGATGATATCGCTGATCTCACTTCTCTTCGGCAATCAACACAGGCTTTTGCACCCTAAGTGATCTCAAACCCGCCCCACAACACAACCCTTGCCGCCAGAGGCGCTTGACTCCTCAGGCAAATTGAGACGACCGACTTGCTAGCAGATTAAGCGTTAAAGATGCCAGCAATCCAAATCGTTAATTTACCATTTGCGACCAAGATTTGGATTGATTTAAAAACCGGTAATCTTTACAAACCATGGTGCAAAAGTTGCGTCCCAAGAAGTCTGTGAAGAGGAGCAAACGGCGACGAACTCAAGTTTTTGCTTGACTCTGCTGTTTAGCTTTTTTCGAAATTCAAATTTTTTGTTTGGCACGAAGCTTGCGTTGGAGATTAGAACGACTCGCAGCAATCTCGCTGCATTTCAAACATAATTGCCGGTGAAGGATCACCTCGGCGTACAATCAACCCAATACGTATCGTCAGTCAGGGAGGACGAGTTTTGAAATCGAACATTTATAAATTGGCCTTAATTACAGCATTTGCTATCTCACTACCTTTGACCGGTGGTACAGCTCAAGCACAAGAACCTGGGATCGTTGCAATCTTAGATGTCGCTGCGGTTTTTCAAAAGAATCTTGAATTTAATACCCAGATGCAAGAAATAAAGAATGCCGCCAACGATCTAAAAAAGCAAATCACTGCACAACAACAGGCCATCCAACAAAGAGCCGTTGAAATTAACGCGATGGAAAGTGGGCCAGATCGATTTGAACAAGAAGCTGCACTCGAACAACAACAGGCGCAGCTAAAAACTCAGGCACGACAGGCTGAAACAAACCTTCTTAATCGAGAAGCTCAAATTTACTACGTCACCTACCAGAAACTACAGTCGGTCGTGAAAGCCGTCGCAGACGCCAATGACATTGATCTCGTCTTGCGATTTGACAGCTCACCAGTCAACGGTAATGTCCGACCAGAAGTCATCAAAGCAGTGAATCGCTCGGTTGTTTATAATGATCATTTGGACCTCACCGCTATCGTTACACAGCAAATGGGGCCTCAGGTTGTGGCAGACAATTCTGAAACACAACTTAAGTAATCACTTTAGCCTCCCACGGCATCGGCCACTTTTATGGTTTGGCTGTGCCCGAAAGATTTCCCCAAAGCGGCTTGTTTTGACGAGCCGCTTTTTTAGTTCTATCGAGAAATGGCGATCTCTAACCAGACAACCTAAACCACCTGAATTGGCTTGGCGCAATCAAAAACGAAATCAAACCAGCACTTATTGATTCCACAGTAAGGGAGCCAATGTTTCTCGCTTGTCATCCTTTGAATTCATGTTAAAACGAGTCTTCGTGCCTCGGCTTTCATCATTCAGTACGCCCACCCTTACAACAAATGAATGTTATCGTTTTTGAAGATTCGGGCGTTGCAAATCTCTATCCCGTCACGACCGGCCGTCCCGCTTACGCGATTACCTGCGCCAGCCTTCGCTTGGTTGATTTTTTAAAATCTTTGAATTCAAGAATGGTTGGAATTGTTCGGCCCTTTCTCGAACGAATTCAGATTCTTGATTTTCCGGAACTGGAACAATCGCTCGATCTTTCTCAACGATGGACGCTGATCGTCAACGCACGTCTTGCGCCCACGATGAACAACTGGGAGAAGATTTGTGCATTGATGGAATCGTCCAATCAGCTACTCCCGGACGGGATTCTGATTCGAGTTGGCTGGGCAACCGCGGCGGCAATTGTTCCAACCAGCACACTACAAGATCAACCGCGATCTGCGTGGCCCGGGATTATCGAATCACTCGCGAGTCGGCCCGACGGTGAAGTTACAGAAGACGACTTTGTATTGTTTGATTACCCACACGATATCATTGATCAAAATATTCAATCATTCCAAAGCAATTTAGCCCACCGAATCACTGGCGGAAATTACACCGAAATGTATGAGAATGTTTTCGTCGGAGATGGCGTTCAAATCGTTGATCCGGTTTTATTTGATTCAAAACCAGGCCCAATCGTTATCGATGCAGACGTTAAGTTTGGACCGTTTTGCTTTATTCGAGGGCCTGTTTATATCGGCCCAAGAACCCGAATTAGTGAACACGCTTCGATTAAAGACTGTGTCTCTATTTCCCATACCTGCAAAATCGGCGGAGAAGTAGAAAGTACCATCCTCGAAGCGTACACCAACAAGCAACATCACGGCTTTCTTGGGCACAGCTACCTTGGTAGTTGGATCAACCTGGGAGCTGGCACCTGCAACAGCGATTTAAAAAATACGTATGGCATGGTCAATATGCAATACGGTTCCGAAAAGATCGCATCAGGGATGCAGTTCATCGGCTGTATCATGGGCGACTATGCGAAAACTGCGATCAATACCAGTATCTTTACCGGCAAAACGATCGGCACCGCAAGTATGGTATACGGATTCGCAACGACTAATGTACCGAGCTTCGTAAATTATGCTCGAACCTTCGATAAAGTCGGTAACCTACCTCCCGAAGTCATTGTGACCACTCAAAAACGAATGTTCTCCCGTCGTAATGTTACTCAGCGTCCCTGCGATATCGAATTGATTCTCGATATGTATCGAAATACGCAACACGAGCGGCCAGACGGCCTTTCCAATGAGCCGATCTCACTTTGAACCGCCAATCTGATTAAAATCCGCCACAACCATCAGCCGCTTGTTTCCGCCTGTTTCGCACTGAACATCTTCAAAAACGCTCAATCTTCTGACAGTTTTTCAATCTGGACTGTCTCCATGACGACTGCGAACTTATCATGATGTTATTCAAATTCCATTCCAAAATCATTTCGTATCCCCATGTCGCTCACTCAACTGTTTGAAACGAAACAAGTCACATCCTATGAACTGTTTCCACCCAAAACGCCCGCCGGTGAAAAAAGTCTACGGCGCCACGTCGAACAACTGATGCAATTTTCACCGGACTTTATTACCTGTACCTACGGAGCCGGCGGCTCGACGCAAGGCAAAACGCTCGACATCATTGAGGATGTTAAAAAACGATACAACATCCCCGTCGCCTCTCACCTGACACTGGTCGGAAGCAGCGTGGATGATTTACGAGCCTACCTCGAACAGGCACGCGAAAGATCTGTCGACTACATCGTTGCCCTGCGTGGCGATCCACCCCAGGGTGAAACTGAATTCCAGGCAACCGAGGGAGGGTACCAATACGCCAATGAGTTAGTCGAACTCATCAATGCCGAGTTTAATGACCTGGGCGTGCTTGTTGCCGGCTATCCTGAAAAACACCGCGAAGCACCAAGTCTTGACGTCGACCTCGACAACCTAAAAAGAAAAGTTGACGCGGGAGCGCACGCGATTGTTACCCAACTGTTTTATAACAACGAAGATTTTTTCCGATTCCGAGATCTCTGTGAACAAAAAGGAATCAACATTCCTATTGTTCCCGGTTTGCTACCCGTCACCAGTCTCAAGCAAATCCAACGCATTTCGTCGCTGTGCGGAGCTAATTTGCCAGCCCCGTTTGTGCAAGAACTTGAAGCCAATCCTGAGCCGGACGATCAATTCAAAATCGGCGTGGCACAGGCGATCCAGCAAACTCAAGAACTCCTCGATGCAGAGGTCGCCGGCCTTCATTTTTATGTGCTTAACAAATCCGACGCAACGGTCGAAATCATGACGGCGATCAACCGGGCATCGCCAAATTAAACCGACTGTGAGTTATTCAATCCATCTAATTGAGACGGAGTTCGTCCATGCCTTCATCATTTCCTCCAGCAGTAACACCCGCACCGCTACCACGGGGAACGCACAGGATGTCGATCACCCTCCTGCTGGTCACGGCATGCTTGTGGCCACTGACGGTCGCTGCACAAACGGGAACGCAATTTCGACCTCCCCAGGAAGTTGATGGCAACCGGTCTAATTCACTGACTCCTTCGAAACCGCCAGTCTCTCCACCAACGGCAGAAGCAGCAGCACAACAAACGGAAAAAATATTTAACCAGCTCGTGCAGGAGCTAAACAACCTTATTCCCGGCGACCCGGCATCCAACCCGGAACAACAAAGAGTCATCGGCGAGGCAGTCAAAGCATTTCAAGCAAGAGATGCCAAGTTAGTAATTGAATTGATGACCGCGCAGGCACTTTCAGATCCTAATTTTCCACCGGCCGATGTAATGCTCGCCGGCCTTAGCTTTGCTATTCAGGATCCAAAATCCGGACGAGTATTGTTGGAACGTGCTGCTCTGCAGCATCCTGATAAACCCGCTGTCTATTCGACTTTCGCCAGATTGGCGATAAATGAAAATCGATCTACCGACGCACTCGCGCTGTTGGACAAACTTGAAAGAGTAATCAAAAACGCGAAACTATCACCAGTATCCGCCGATTTTTACGAAGCTCAATATCTCGATGGGGCTACGGATATCGCAATGAGGCAACGGCGTTTTGCAGATGCTCGACGTTACCTCACACGCCTCAGGGAATTGCGTCCGGGGAACCCCAAGGCGTTAATGGTCTCGGCCGAACTCGAATTCAATGAGAAAAATCTCGAGCAAAGCCTGCTCTTTTTAAAACAACTCCAAACCGCGCTACCTCAATCCCGTCCACCTGAAATCATCGTGGCTAACTGGTTTCAGCGAACCGGAAAATCTGATACTGCCAAGGTCTGGATTCAAGCCGCAGCAGAAACCTACGCGGACAGCCCGCAAGTTCAATTGGAAGTTGCGAGCTGGGCTGTCAATGAAGAACAATTCCCGATGGCAAATTCAGCCATCAAAAAAGCAGACGTCTCCGGTGAAACACCCCAATCACTCTCCCTCAAAGCAAAAATTGCCTTCGCGGGTGAAGCATACGGGGTCGCCGAATCTCATTACGGTGAGCTCTACAAAAAATTCCCAAACAACTTTGACGCTTCCAACATGTACGCCCTTTGTTTAATTGAAAGTGACGATCCGGCGAAGCGGAAAATGGCACTTGAAATCGCCAACAACAATTTGCGTGCTCTCCCCAACAATGTCATTGCCCAAGCGGCTCGCGGTTACATTCTCTTACGAGAAGGTAAAACAGAGCAAGCGAAAACAGCAATAGGAAGAGCCCTACAGCAACAAAATTCATCCCCCGAAATTAGATTTTTTGCCGCTTCGGTTTTAAATGCAATGGAAGAAAAAGAGAATTCCATAGCCACCTTAGAGCAGGCTTTGAAATATCGCGGACTTTTCCTGTACCGCGCGAGGGCGAAAAAAATGCTCCAACAACTCTCGAACTAAGTTTAAGCAGGCAACGGAACCACAACACGCAAGTCAGATTGTCTCTAACTAATCCGTCTCAACCCTCATGGACGAAGAGTTACTTTTCATCATTGCCTGTAAAATCAAAACACAGGTAGGCGCGTGAGTAATCTCGCCGGAGTTGACCCGTCCAACGGCTTCAGACAACGGCATGACGACCGTTTCAATCAGCTCCGTGCCTTCGGGACTACTTGCAGTTTTCGTTAATCCACGGGCAAGATAAGTCTTCGTTGGCGAGACAACGATTGTGGTGAAGGGATCGACCGAACCAATCGCTTCCCAATGGTCAGCAACCAAACCCAACTCTTCAGCCAACTCTCTTTTAGCAGTCGTATCCGCCTCTTCACCGGGATCAATTCCACCAGAAACAGCTTCAAGCGAGTAACGCCCGACACCGTAATGAAACTCCCGCGTCAAATGGACGTTATCTTCGTCGTCAATTGCTAAAACACAAACGCCCGGCTTCATCTTCACAACGACATGTTGACCGTCTCGACCGTCGGGGCGAACGACCTGATCCACGCGCACATTAATAAATGGATCGACGTAAACATCGTCAGATTCTTTGATAAACCAAGGACCGTGTTGGGACATATTGCACTCAAAAATTTAAAAAAAATCGCCAACAAAAAACTATTAAGGGAACTCTCCGATGAAGAGCCTTCAGTTTAGCAAATAAATGGAATGCTATCGCAGTTACCAAGGTTCGCATTGATACCCTTGGCAGCAAAATTAAATCCCTTCCCTAGTTCCTCGGGTCTGAATTTCCTTGCCTTCGTATTAGGTCGTCATAAAATATCAATCGTGTTGAACTTGGAGATGAGTAGAAACGAGGGAAGGGAATGCTTTTTTAAATTGACACGATGATTTGATCACAGTCTACAACGCAATTAATTTGCCCTGGCAATTAAATGCGTCAATTGTAAATCCTACCTCCGCCAACTTCTCCATCAGATTGGCAATTACGATCCTAGGTTATGAGCGAGGAATGAGATGAGCACTTGGATATCAGAAACTGAATTTCGCCAAAGTGGTGCAGCGGCGGCCGGCATCACCATCAATGTCGCGTTCTTGCAAGAGATCAAAACCGATTACGGATTTCGTGAACTCCTGAATAGTGTTTATCACGAAATCATGCACGCCTCGGGAAACCGGGTTCAACGCTTCGCTTCTCAATCTGATAATTATGCTCAACAAGTTGCCGAACGACTATCGGATCTACGTGACGAAATGGAAACCTATTTCGCCTTGGAAGAATGTTATGGCTACTTCCAGCATTCGGCCCTCCAAAACCCCAATGTCAGCCGAAATGCTTCGAGCCTTCAGCAAGACCATGAAGCGTTATTCCTTCAGTTGAGTGAAATCATCGAGACGACTTGGCAAGTGGTCTATCGAGAATCCTCACCTCAAGTACAGTTTCAACAAATTGTCGATTCATTTGAACGATTCTGCAGAGATCTCGCAAAACACGAACAGGCAGAAATGGAATTAATGATGCGGCTCTGCAATGAGGACTTTGGGGTCGGGGATTAAGGGAATTTAGCGTTAGGGAATTTAGCGTTAAGAATTTTGGCAGTTCACACCATCTAACGAGCAACGGTTGCGGGCGATTGCCTATTTCCCAGAATTATTTCCCAGAATTAACACTCTGAGTTAATACCACGAATTAACCGAGACGGTCGTGCAGTCGATCGACGGCCTGCATCAATTGTCGCCACTGGTGAAAAATTTCCTCAGTTTCCAGCTCCCCCGCCTCATCATGACCAAACCCACGTTCACTCACCCGAATCGTTTCGTCAAATTGAGCCAGGCCTTCCAGCATCGCTTCGTAGGGAACCGCTTGTGGAACGTCACGGAGATGAGCATCAGAAATTGGGAGATCGAACGGA
>JAPOIJ010000019.1 GCA_029979005.1 Planctomycetota bacterium
ATGCTGATTGCTGAGAAGACATTGCATATTGGAATCTTTGATCCGAAATACGGCGGTGACCCAGTTCTGTTTCAACACTTTTTCTGGTTCTATTCACACCCGGCGGTTTACATCATGATCCTTCCAGCGATGGGCGTGATCAGCGAATTAATTTCTGTTTACAGCCAGAAGCGTATTTTCGGCTACTCGTTCATCGCGTTTTCAAGCGTAGCGATCGCGTTGCTCGGCTTCCTGGTTTGGGGACACCACATGTTTACCAGTGGTCAGTCTTTGGTCGTCACGCTAATTTTCAGTGCGATTACCTTTACGGTGGCGATTCCATCAGCGGTTAAGGTGTTTAACTGGCTGGCAACGCTATACAAGGGCTCAATCCTGTTGAACACTCCAATGTGCTACGCTCTGTCCTTCATTTTTCTTTTTGGAATTGGCGGACTGACAGGTTTGTTCCTCGGTGCACTTTCAACTGACATTCACCTCCATGACACCTACTTCGTTGTGGCTCACTTTCACTTTGTGATGGTCGGTGGAACGCTTACAGCCTTGCTTGGTGGTGTGTTCCATTGGTGGCCAAAGATCTGGGGACGGATGTATAACGACTTCCTCGGTCGAGTCGGCTGCTTCCTGGTTTTCTCTGGATTTAACTTGACCTTCTTTCCACAGTTTGTGATGGGCTCGCGGGGAATGCCTCGACGCTATGCGTCGTACGACCCGGAGTACCAAATATTCCACCAACTCTCGACGGTCGGAGCGTTCGTGCTCGGAATAGGAATTCTCTTATCGTTCGTCGTGTTGGTTTACGCAGCATTGCGGGGACCGCGGTGCAGCAGTAATCCATTCCGTGCGGCTTCGTTGGAATGGCAATCCAGCTCACCACCTGACTTTCACAACTTTATTCAAACTCCTGTATTGACAGATCCTTATGATTTCGAGTCTCAGGTCTATGATGAAGAACTTGATACTTATATTCCTCGGGAATTTGCTAACCCTGACAAAGTTACTCCTCGCAAGGAACCTGTTCATCACTAATTGGATTGCTGAATTGACTTTAAATCAAAGAACGCAATTTTTCATAAATTAACTCTCAACGCTTTTTTAAAATTAATTAGCCAAAACTTCCGGAGCCGGAAATGGCCGTTGCCGATTCACACAACACTCACGACGATCACCATGATCTCTACGATCACGGTGAATTTATTGCCCATCACTTTGACTCAGCTGAACAACAGTTCGACTCAGGGAAGCTAGGAATTTGGTTATTCCTGGTCACCGAAGTTTTGTTTTTCAGCGGTCTGTTTGTGGCCTACACCCTGTATCGAACCAACCATCCCGAGGTCTTTGAGCAGGCACACGTCTTTCTCAATAAGTACCTCGGTGGTTTGAACACGATTGTGTTGCTCTTTAGTAGCCTCACAATGGCGTTAGGTGTCCGCGCTGCACAACTGGGGCGTAACAAGAACTGCTCTGTTTACATCCTGATCACTATGGTCTGTGCGACCATGTTCCTCGGCGTCAAAGCCGTCGAATACAGTCACAAATGGGACATGGGCATTTTGGTGCGAAGTGCGTTTGATCTGACCTACACCCATCCAACACCAACAACAGAAATCGGGAAATCGTTACACATCTCTGATTATCTGGTCTACCTCTGCGTCGTTCCAGCGCTGTTGTTAGCGGGCTTTTTGGTTGCAAGCGTAATCAGCAAACTGGTCAACAAGGCAACGCTCGCCAAATTCATGATGGCGATGACAATTACGGTTAGTGGTTATTTCTTAGGTGTCGTCATTGGCATCATTTTTATGAATGCGACCGAAGGGGAGACAGGAAGCACGCATGCTTCGGTTATCGTCGAGCAGCCGCTGATGTTAATGGCATCAACCCAGGACGATCATGCAGCTGATGGTGACCATGAAGACGGTGATCACGACCATGACAAAGCCGCGGCAGGCTCCAGCCACGACGGTGAGCACGCCGATCACGAAGAACACTTCGGTTCACATCCTGCCGATGGTGGAGAAGCAAGCTTTGACGCTCACCACCCGGATCCAAGCACGCTCAGCCGCGACGTCGGCATCTTCTTTAGTATCTATTATTGCATGACAGGCCTTCATGCAATTCACATTATTGCTGGAATTATTGCCCTCGCGTGGGTGTATTGGCGGTGCTTACTCGGGCACTGGCGGACCGATTACTTTGGTCCTGTAGACTATGTTGGTTTATACTGGCACTTGGTCGACTTGATTTGGATTTACCTGTTCCCATTGCTTTATTTGATTGATTAAGTTCCATGTCTGATCATCACGAAGACCTACCTCCATTTTGTCACCCTGTCTCAACGAAACTTTTGTTCGGGGTGTTTTTTGGATTGATCGGTTTGACAATTCTTACCGTTGCGACCTCGGCTTTGGGTAGCGCATTGGGAATGCCGCCGGCATTCGCATTTCCGCTCGCCATGGTCATCGCGACCATGAAAGCCTTCCTGGTATGCGCTTTTTTCATGCATATGTGGTGGGATAAGAGTTTCAATGTTTTGGCGTTTCTGTCCTCTTTGTTATTCGTCTCCCTGTTTATCGGTATGACAATGATAGACACCGGAGAGTATCAACCGACCATCGAAGCTTTCGACATTAACAATCTGGCGAACGTCGAAGTCTCCGAGTAGGGGGATGTTTCGCTGGTTAAAGCTTTACCAGCCGCAACCTCGAGACGACTAGCACCATGTTAAAACAGTCAATCAACTTAGTTCCCACGAGACCTGATCTCTATAAGAGCAAGTTGGTGTTTTATCTTTTCCTAGCGTCTCTGGGTATGTTTTTCATCGCCAGTCTGATCACCTATTTGGTGATCCGCCAACATGCGTTTAACCCGATTCCCGATGCCGTTCCGGGTTCATTCTTGACTCAAGGCCCAGACGTTTATCAGCCTTTAAGACTTCCCACCTCGTTTTGGGTCAGTTCCGCAATCCTCGTGTTGGTTAGCATTTTTATGCAACGCGCGTGCTGGCTGGTGCACCGCGAGAGGCAAGACGATTTCAGACTGTGGTTAATGATCTCTTTGGTGGCGGCGATCGCATTTGTATTGATTCAGATGTTTGGATTAAACGATCTTCTTAGCCAACATTTCAGCCAACCTGACGGATCGATGAAAGTGTATGGCATGTCGTTCACGCTGTCTTTAATTCACGCACTCCACGTTTTAGGCGGCATGATCTTTCTTGGATTCATCATTTATCAGGCTTACCGGGACCGTTATGACCATGAACGGCACTGGGCCGTGGATCACTGTGCCAGTTATTGGCATTTCTTGGACGTTGTCTGGGCCTGCATGTTAATCACTTTTATTGTGACCCAGTGACCCGATAAAAAGCAGCTCCCAAGCACTGACTTTCTGATTGACCGGTGTATCTGTCAGACATCGACCACCGACTTCCTCGGCTCCTTAATAACTGCGATAATGAGAGCTTCCGAAATGCCGGCTTATTCTCGAGAATCTTCTCATGTCACTTTTCGAATCGACTGAAAAAGCGAATCTTGATGCTGCAAAACCATTGGCAGCGAGAATGCGGCCCTCTCGACTTGATGATTTTGTGGGCCAGAAACAGTTTTTAGGCGAAGGAAAGTTACTTCGTCAGTTAGTAGAAGCCGATCGACTTGGCTCCGTCATTTTTTATGGACCTCCGGGCACTGGCAAAACAACGCTTGCTCGAATCCTCGCTGGTGAAACTGACCGACAGTTTGAACAGTTGAGCGCCATCATGCACGGTGTCAAAGACCTTCGCGAAGTCTTAAGCCGCGCCCGAGACGACCTGGCCTCGGGAGGGAAGGGGACTTTATTATTCATCGATGAAATTCACCGATTTAATAAATCCCAACAGGACGCGATGCTCGCCGACGTTGAGGATGGCGTCGTCACACTGATTGGAGCCACGACCTCTAACCCGTTTTTCGCGGTCAATGGTGCGCTCGTAAGTCGTAGTCAAGTATTTCAATTTGAGCCAATCTCTCCCGACGACATCAAACATTTGATTAACAATGCCCTCACTGACAGAGATCGTGGACTTGGTGAGCTTCAGTTGAAGATCGAGGAAGACGCTTTAGATTACCTCGCTAAAATTTGCGATGGTGATGCGAGGAAAGCTCTTTCTATCCTGGAAACCGCTGCCATTGCCGCCAAAGCAGATAAGCATCAAGCGCCTCTCGTTATTTCAAAATCGATAATAAAAACAGCAGTCGGTCAACGTTCTATTCAATATGATCCGACCGGCGATGAACACTACGATTTGGCAAGTGCACTCATTAAAAGCATCCGTGGCAGCGACCCCGACGCAGCGCTTTACTGGTTAGCCAGAATGCTTGAGGGGGGGGAAGACATTCGATTTCTTTGTAGGCGACTGATTATTTTAGCGAGCGAAGATATTGGCAACGCAGACCCTCACGCGTTGCCGCTGGCCGTCGCATGTTCGCAGGCCTGTGAACAAATTGGACTGCCCGAATGTCAATTGACGCTATCTCAGACAGCCACCTATCTTGCGTGTGCGCCAAAATCCAATGCCGCTACGACCGCTATCGGCTTGGCGCGGAATGATGTTCGAGAAGATCGCGTATTACCAGTGCCACGCCATTTAAGAGACAGCCACTATCGCGAAGCTAACCAGCTTGGGCACGGCACCGGGTATCAGTACTCCCACAATGAATCCGACGGCGTCTCTAGCCAGGACTACCTCGGCGTTGACCGCGCTTATTACCAACCCGTTGATCGTGGTTATGAAGCAGAGATCAAGAAACGACTCGAGTTAATCCGTGAAAAATTACGCCTTGCTAAATCAGATCAAGAAACCAAATAGGGCTTCTTCAAATTCGCTAGCAACGCACTACTAGCAATCGCAATTGACACCGAAAGATCTCGCCAAAAAAACGAGTATCTGTTAGTTTCACTCGGGTTTCCTGATCATTGCGCGGAGAAACTTCGAATAGCAGCGACGATCGTAGGTAGCAAAAACGAAAATATCGTGAGCGCGACCAGAACGATCACCCATTTGGGCAGTGGCTTTTTGAAGTCGCTAGAAAGTAAATATTGTCGGCAGTAAGGACACTGTTCGACATCATCAAATATTTCTTTTTTGCAATGAGGGCACGGTACGGTGTAATCACTGTCATCGTCCATCGGAATCTTCCAACCACTGAACTAATTTGCAAACAGGCATCGAAAAAACATTGGCACCGTAACAGGGTTTACCGCACCCCGTCACGCAATTGTGGATATCTAAAATGCATTCATTAAAAAACTCCGTGGTCGCAGTTGGACTGCTCGCACTTGCATTCATGTTTTATCAATCATCGTCTCCACAACCACAAGGGGACAGTGAGGAACAACAAGCAAGTTTAGCATTGCAAAACAGCCCACTCCCCAATTCGCGCAACACGACCGAAAGTGAACCCGAAATATTCTCCCCCGAGGATTCTTTTTTTACCCCCAAACACCAGCCACAGCCTGCAAAAAAACTGCCACCACCCAAACCTGATCCTGCTCTAACTAGTCCGTCGAATCCCGGACAACCTCTTCCAAGCAAACCCGAATCGCCGAATTTCGCACCGACTAGCCCACTAACCGACAACGAAAAACAAAAAAATCTTGCGTACGCGCTTCGAAATCAGCCAACAACTCCGGTCCTACCAAAAGCTTTGCCGCTATCACCCAGTCCTCCTAACGGGAGTCCTGTTCCAAATGCCGAACAATCGCTCGACAGTTCATTCAATGCCAGGGCGGGTGTCATTACACCCACCGTACCACGGAAGCTTAGCTCGAAAGAAGTTGCTGATTTGTGGACGCAAGTTAATCTCGACGCAGAACAGAACAATCTAAAAAACGCGCTTAGAACATTATCGAATTACCACGCATCGAATGAACTCAACGGTCCACAATACCAAAAAACCATGGCATGGTTAGACGGACTTGCTGCTAAAGTGATTTGGTCTCAGGAAGCACATCTTGAAAAAAGTGATCCGACCGCGGTTGAGATACCGCTCGCGAAACTTGCAGAGCAATGGAAGGTCTCCGTCCCGTTAATTCAAAAAATTAACGGCCTTCCCCCATCAAAGACATCCGCAATTCCCTCAACGCTCAAAGTCATTAAGGGTCCGTTTGATTTAAAAGTTGACCGCGAGAAGGACAAAATGACACTTTATCTTGGTGAACTGTATGGTTGCCAGTTTGATTTTGCGGGGAGTAATCTGTCACCGGGGAAATACCACGTCAACGTAAATAGCGAAAACATCCTGTTGAAAGCTACCGATGGGCGTGAACTGGTTATTCGCGGGGAACTAACAACGTCAGAAGTCGCTCCGCAGAGTGGGATAATTCGTCTGACCAACAGCCAACTTAAAGAAGTTTGCGAACTGCTCACTCGCGATTCTACGGTTACCATTCGGTAAGCCAGACTCTAAATTGTTTTTGACTCTCATTTCCCTGTCTACTCTTGGAAATTGTGCAGCTATTGCCGGGTCACAAGGTTATGTTCGCTGGTGACCGAATTGCGATCTCAAATCGTCATCTTGACTCCGCGCGAACAGCATTTCTTTTTTGGCCTTTCATTCGAAAATTCTAAGGGATTCTCCAGCAACACTTCTTCCCTCGGCTTGTCGGTTACCCAATAGGCAATTACCGGTTACGATAGAGTTTCCAATTTTTTGAGATAGCTCTGGAGAAAACCATGCGTCGAGATTTGCTGCAAACGTCGGGATATTACCACTGGTTAGTTATTACGATTTTGACCGCATTACTTGCCATTTCGATATCTGCCGACTCGTCTTACTCGCAAACCGTCTCGTCCGTTAAAGCCAACTATCACAAGCAGTCTTTCCAGATTCCAATGCGCGACGGAACTAAACTGTATACCACCGTCTACTCGCCCCGAGACGATTCTGTTACCTACCCAATTTTGATGAAACGGACCCCTTACAGTGTCCGTCCGTACGGTGCTGACCAATACTCTAGTCGAATCGCGCCGTCAAAATTGATGGAAGAGGAAAAATATATTTTTGTCTTACAAGACGTAAGGGGTCGCTGGATGTCCGAGGGTTCGTACGACAACATGCGACCCCACGTAAACGGAGATGACTCCATCGATGAAAGCTCCGACACTTATGACACAATCGAGTGGCTTCTCAAAAACGTTAAAAACAACAATGGCAAAGTTGGAATGTGGGGTATCTCCTATCCCGGTTTTTACACCGCAGCCGCGTTGCCGGAACACCATCCAGCTCTGATAGCCGCCTCACCTCAAGCACCCATTTCTGATTTTTTCTTCGATGATTTCCATCATCATGGAGCTTATTTATTAAGTTACTTTGTCGCCACCTCGACCTTTGGATTTCAACATCAGGGCCCGACTCAATCATCCTGGTATAAATCCATTGAGCCAACATCCCGAGATGCGTGGAACTTTTTCATGAGCCTTGGGCCAATGAGTGAGGCTGGGAAATTGCATGATGAGGATAACTTTTTCTGGAAACAGTTAGTCGAACATCCCAACTACGATGAATTTTGGCAAAAACGAAGTATTCTGCCACACTTAAAAGGTATCAAGACCAACGTCTTAACCGTCGGAGGGCTATTTGATGCCGAAGATTTGTACGGGCCTCTAAATATCTATCGCGAAATCGACAAAAACAATCCCGATATTTTCAACGCGATTGTGATGGGACCCTGGAGTCATGGGGATTGGGCAAGGAACACTCCCAATGCGGTTGTCGGTAAAGTTGCCTTTGGTAAAAACGTATCGGAATTCTATCAAAGAGAGATTGAGTCTCCGTTCTTCCGATACTTTTTGAAGGGCGTTGGGGACAAGCCGAACTTCAAAGCCATGATGTACGATACGGGCTTAAGACGCTGGAATAAATTCATGGAGTGGCCACCCGCGAATACTGAACCCGTGAAGTATTACCTTCACGGTGACCGGTCGCTTTCTAAGCTTCAACCGAAAAAATCAGAACCGACAGAGACCAGTTTTGTCAGTGATCCTCAAAATCCCGTGCCCCACCGCGATCGCCAGGATTTAGAACTTAGGTTTACGCCTCGGCCCTACATGTCGGATGACCAGAGATTCGCTGCGGCTCGCCCGGATGTTCTGGTCTTCCAAACGGAGCCATTGACGCAGCCTGTCACGATCAACGGCGATGTGATGGCTCATCTAAATGTATCCACCACCGGAACTTCCGCTGATTGGGTTGTAAAAATCATAGATGTTTATCCCGATGATCACCCTTTTGTTGAAGGCTCCGAACCAGGCTTGGACTTTGGTGGATTTCAGCAAATGGTTCGAAGTGAGGTCATTCGTGGACGATTCCGCAACGGCTACGAAAAGCCCGAACCATTTGTCGCCAACGAAGTCGCTGAAATCAACCTACCGCTTCAAGATGTGTGCCATACTTACAAACCCGGGCATCGAATTATGATTCAAATTCAAAGCAGCTGGTTTCCATTAATCGATCGCAATCCACAAAAGTATGTAGAGAACATCTTCAAAGCGACGGCAGATGATTTCATCAAAGCGACTCATCGGGTTCACCATAGTCCCGAAGCATCCAGTTGGATCGAATTCAAGATAGCTAACTGAGCAGATTGAGTTTTACCGTCATCAAAGGATCTACAACGTCATGGTTGCCTGACTGTCGTTTTGATTGACGCTCGTGACACCCGCGTTGAGTTTCAGATGGATTCGACAGGCCCAACAGCCATTTACATCACCTTTGATTTTCCAGTGAGGCTGGACGCAAACCGATTGGTGAACCAACTCGAATCCAGATTCCGATTGACTTACCGTCCGAACGGGATAGGCAAAAATGCCGCCCACCTGGTCCGATTCCAGTCCAATCTCAAGACCTAACCACTGATCTGTCAAATAGATTGCCCGTGAATCCTCCAGACTCAAAATTGATCCCAAGTCTCCCAGCTTTTCTCCTTTTGCGTCGCTAAAAAAGCGGTCGTGCTGAGCGTCTGGAAGCCCTGCAAAATTCCATTCGACTCCAAAATGCAATTCACGATCTTGAGGCAAACCCTCGATAAAATATGCGATTTCGAGTGCATTTTCACCTGCATTGAGTGTAATGCCTTTTTTCAAAGTTAGCGGAATTCCCCAAGCATTCCCCTCGCGGCTTGTAAGGATTTGAATGCGGTCCGAATTCCGCCTGATCGTCGCGGTGTAGGCGCCGGTTGCAAAATCACCCCGTTCGGCGGCGCGGCTTTCTTGCATTGAATCGACATCGACATCATCATCCCAAAAGTGATCAATTAAAGAATTTCTTGGCTGTGAATCGTACTGAAGTTTCTCATCAAGATTTGCTTGTTTAAAAACGACTAGATCATGAATGCTCGCAGCTTCATTTTCATTCTGATTCTCACCTTCAAGAACCTTTGCATGGTAAAGTTCAGGCCGCCGCTGGATGGTTGCACCGAGATTGTGATTCACACCTCGTACGTCCAAACCGTAAATTTGTCCACCCTCGATAGGCGAAATCCATGTGACCAACTTCTCGTTTGCCAAACGCACTTCAGTGCAGCCATCAAAATCATAATCGTCCGTGGTTGCTTCGACCCATGTCTCAGCTCGCCCCATTGAACGCTCCAGGAGGGACTCAGCGGCAAGCAGATGCTGATAAACAGCATTTCGCAAATGCGGCAGGTAAATACCACCAAACGCTCCATGCCAATAACTACAGTTGCACTGCCCCTGAAAAAGATGGTCTTCCGCCGCGTCCAATACTTGCTGACTACACCCTTGGCTTGCCGCCTTTTCAAGTAATCTGCTGACGTACATCATCCTCGCGTACATCTGATTTGATTCTGGATATTTGACTTTAAAATTTCGCCAATACCCGCCGCCAAGAAACGACTGTATTTGTTCCCATCGCGAATCGTGCTCCAATTGATGCACCAAATCGTCAAACTCTACCTGTCGTTCAACTGGCATCGACCACTCTGTCATTTCCCGATAGCTGGCATCGGGAAGGTATATTTTTCCACGCGGGGGAGTTGTTGTCACCGCATGTTGAAGCGTCGTCGTTTTCAGCCACTCCCGGTTGTCGGTCAACGCCTGAAAGAATCGCTCCAGCCAGCCATTTTGATAGACATGTTCTTTTGTGTTGGGCCAGGTCCCGAATTTCTCACCATCGTCTCCAAAAACTACAACGCTGTCCGGACACTGAGCCGCAAGCATCCGACAGTAATCAATTGTTTCTTCTGGTTCGGCGAAAGGAATTAGGTAGCGCAAGTGTTCGCTCCCGGGAAAAACGCGTACCGTTTTCCCTTCTTCCTCGACAATGTAATAACCTGTTAGCTGTTCATTCTTAAGCCCAGCCCGTCGAAAATGGTAATCATCAAGGACCGTGTATTGGATATTTGAATCCGCTAGGGATTCGGCAAGACAAGACTCCCAAACCCGCTCCGGCATCCACATTCCGTTTACGCTCGAGCAAACACGCTCGTTCAGCCATTTTGTAAAACGTGTAATTTGTCCAACGCGATCTCTTCGCGGAATCATGGGTAATATTGGCTCGTAAAAAGCACCGCCGATAATTTCAATCCGACCGGCTTCGACAAGTTGCGCAATTCGATTGAGATAATCCGGGTGGTTCGTTTGCAACCACTGCATCAACGGGCCACTGGTGTGAAGTGAGATCGAGAGATCTACAAACTTTTCGAAAACATCTAAAAATGGAAGATAACTGTCTTGGTAAGCGTCTTCAAAAACACCATCGAAATTGCCAATTGGCTGATGGTTGTGCAACACCAAACAAAGCTGAATTTGGGGATCACTCATACTTTTTATTACTTAACCTCTCGACGGCTGTCGCAACAAAGTGCGCAATTCACCGCTGACATTAATTAGATATCTTGATGGACAAACGTGCAGGTCAACTTTCTACCCAAACCAGAGCATCACCGCCGCCTGGCAACGTTATTGTTTTACTGAATTTCGCGTTTGGCCAAAGGTCGAAAATCTTCCACGCTGAAAATACTTCTACGATTTACACTTTGCATTTACAACATTCACAAGATTTTAGCTGACCCGTAAATTTTAATGTAGATGAGCGAACTGCTAGTCATTGCCAGCTAGAGACTGATTTCATGACCGTTTAATTTTCCGGTCGTAACCTACGAGCAGCCGATTCTGGAGCAACCGGGTTAACCCAAATATCAGTGCCCAACTCAAAACCAGCCGCAAGGGTTAAGCGTGGAAACAACTCGAAGTAACCTATTTGGCCATTAGCCGATTCGAAGGGGTCTGCATGGTACAACAAGTTGTAAGCCGGTGTATCTAATGTCGACTCATATTTCGTCACGATGCTGCGACAGTGCCAGGCCAGTTCATTT
The DNA here is from genome assembly GCA_029979005.1 of Planctomycetota bacterium. Classification (GTDB taxonomy): domain Bacteria; phylum Planctomycetota; class Planctomycetia; order Pirellulales; family Pirellulaceae; genus Mariniblastus. The sequence continues at coordinate 11,368 of JAPOIJ010000019.1, forward strand.
CTAACTTCATCATCACATGAAATAAAATCAAAATTATCTTTTCTTGGGATGATCCAAACCTGGAATGCAAATCGACTCGCAAACGGACAAACGACACAAAAATTATCGGTTATGTCAACAATTCTCGCTTCCTGGGCGATCTCCCATTTTGCGAGGTCGGCCATCATTGAACGACCGTTTTCATTCCAATAAGCTTGCGTTCGCTGTGTTCTTGAAATTAACGACTCACTAATTACCGGAGTTCCCAGAAGTTGGTAGTGAATGTGTCCCAGCGAAGCACCAGCGGCAAGGCGGCAGTTCATAAAAAGCATAGCGTGCTTGATATATTCCAGTGATTTTGCGTGTATCAATCGGTCACGACAAGCACGAAACGACAACTGCAATTCCTCATCCGATAATTCACTTATCGAACTCACATGTCGGGAAGAGGGAATAATCAATTCCTGAATTCCCTGAGAGTGATTGAACTCGAATGGCCCGTAAGACTGGTTTCCCAGATCCGGTTGATCTCGATCTTCCGCAGCACGGAATGAAAATGAAGGGTAACGATTAGGGACAACTCGAGCCGACCAGTTTGATAGATCTTCGTCATTTAACAGAATCGATCCATCGGAACGGTAAGCAGCAAGAGCTGACGGCGTCTCTTCTTCATTTCCCTTACAAAAAGGACAAATCATTTGCTGACGGAGCTGTTCCATCGGCACAAATTCCATTGGCCGATCGCGACGGTTCCTTGCAATCGCTACCCATTGTTGATTGATTGGGTCTAGCCGCAGATCAGACATGAATTTTATTCTCTGGATTCAAATAGATCGGAAAAGGAAATATCAATCTAAACACGCATGTGACGCAGGACTGTTATTTTACCTCGCTCCAACACTAACGCTTATGTCAGACTTTGTTTTCGATAGTTCGATGGTAAAGTTCTTCATATTGCTTTGCACTTCGCCGCCAAGACCAATCCCTCTTCATTCCTGTTTGCATTAACTGATTCCAAATCAGCCGGTGATCGTTGTACATTTGCAACGCACTTTTTAGAGTTAAACAGAGTGCTTCTTCCGAAAACTCATCGAAGCTAAACCCATTCGCGGTTCCGTATTCGCAAGTTTCGTGTGTCGCATTGACAACGGTATCTGCCAAGCCACCTGTCCGGCGAACAATAGGCACGGTTCCGTAAGCCATGCTGTACATCTGGTTTAGGCCGCAGGGCTCGTATTGACTAGGCATTAAAAACATATCTGAGCCAGCCTCAATCCGATGTGCGAACTCATTTGAAAACCCTAAGTTCAAACCGAGTTTGTCCGGATATTTTTGCTGCAAGTTTTCCAACTGATGATGATAGCTTGGGTCACCCGTTCCCAACACAATCCATTGAGCATTCGTACTTTCAAGAAATTGTTTCATCACCGGGACGATCAAAGACCACCCTTTCTGCGATGCTAATCTACCAACAATTCCAATTAGAGGTGTGTCGATCTCTTGGTTTAAATTGGCCTCTTTTTGCAACGCCCGTTTACAGGCCAATTTCCCGGAATTTCCAACACTTACATCAAAGTCAGAAGAAAAATTCTCTTCGATAAATGGATCGATCGCCGGATTCCAATCCGTAACGTCTATTCCATTCAGAATTCCTGCCAATTGACCTGCACGTTCCTGCAGTACACCCTCGAGTCCGCATCCTTGTTCAGATTCTCGAATTTCTTTTGCATAAGTTGGGCTGACGGTATTAATCATGTCTGCAAACACGATTCCCGTTTTCAGCAAATTCATTTTTCCATGAAATTCAACTTGCCGCCAATTAAAATACTCCGCCGGGAGACCGGCCACCGCCATCTTCTCGTAATCGAACAAACCTTGGTAGGCAAGGTTATGAATCGTGATCAGTGTTCGCGTTTTCTCGAAACAAGAATGATGGTTGTAATCGGTTTTGAGAAAAGCGGGAATCAAGCCCGTTTGCCAGTCATTTAAATGGATTAAGTCTGGAGCCGTATCCATTTGGATCAACGACTCCAAAACTGCCCGACAAAAAAAGGTGAAACGTTCGCAGTTATCTGGGAAGTCTTTACCGGATTGGCCATAAAAGGTCTCTCGATTGAAGTATCCCGGTTGCTCGACCAGGAAAACCTTCACTTGACTATCAGGCAGGACGGCTTCCAACAACTTCCCCGCTACCAACCGATCTCCGATTTGAATCTCGAATGAAACATTCGTGGTTTTGATTTCGTGGTGTTTTCGATCGATACTCTGATAGGCTGGCAGAAAAACCGAGACATCATGCCCCAGTTTTTCCAATTCGCGGGGAAGGACACCGGCAACATCAGCGAGACCGCCCGTCTTGGCAAACGGAACAACTTCGCTACTGGCCAGAATGACTCGCATATTCTCTAAGGGGGCTAATTAAATAAAAACTATGATCCGGACTTTTGCGTTTCTGATCCACCGAGCACTGCTTTGCTCCGATAGTAAGCGCTTCGGCTTGAAAATTTACCAAACGATCAATCTCGCTGGGCAGTTCTTTTCAAAAAATCGCTATTTTTCAAGTGGTTTTTGAAAGTTAAGCCGCCTGTGCACAAGATCCGCATTTCCAGCCTATTGGATAGCTTCGACCGCCGCAAACAACTCTCGTCTGGCCAGCGCTGGATCGCGGGGCAATTCCAGCATAGGACCTTTAAAGTTCTTTGCCGCCATCCAACATGTATCAACAGCCGAACCGTCTGAGGCAAAATAAGCCATCAATACGGCATTCATCGGGTTTCCATTTATTTGGTCGCATTGGTCGACTCGTTCAAGCGTCCAGACCGGACCAAATTTCCGCCCAAACTCAGCCGCTATTTCTGTAAGAGTCTCATCGAGAGCTCCATCTGCGAGACAGAGAACTCGCCGATTAGCTGTCTCGATTTGCTCGATCAACTGCCCAATTGTTAAGCGAGAGGGAGAATGAATCATTTCAGCCGCAATTTCGCAAGCGGGTTCCAACACAAATCGCCGAAATGACATCCTCGGATGGGGAACAGTTAAATTCGGCGTACTAATCTGGCTTTCCCCGTAAAGTAACAGGTCAAGGTCGATCGTCCTTGACCCCCAGCGATTTAGCCTAATCCGACCAAGGTCGTTCTCGGTTTGGATAAGCAACTGATGGAGGTCCTCGCCACCCAAAGTGGTCGATAATCGAATTGCACCATTCAGATAAGAAGACTGATCGCCAGGGCCTCCTACTGCCGCCGTAACGTGCAGCTTGCTAACCGCTACTATTTCGACTTGCGGATGCTGATTCAGCGAATTTACGGCAGCCTCGTAGGCTCTCTCACGATCTCCCTGGTTTGAGCCAAACGCGATCAGACAATCCATCATGAACGACTACTACCTTGCAACAAACCTCATCGACCGCGCCATCCAGCAATCTCTAGAAACCTCGTTTCCAGGCCATGCGCAAAAAAAACGACGATCGGCATCCTAGCCAAATCGTCGAATGATCCTGATAAGTCAAAAATTCCAACGTTACCAGAAAAAATTGCTGCCTGCTGGCTTGCTGCCATGCTGTTCGCCGATGGATTTACGATTCGATAAATCGTTTCGCATGATTTCCTTTTACTTTTCCATCCCACAGACAAAATTTAAAGGGCGTGGAGGTCCGCTCCACGACTCTCGTCGCCGACTGTCGCATCCCTCGGTCGCCGCCACCCAAATTCAAAAGTCGCTTCATGCGACTCGTAAATTACAACGTTTGGTTGACGTGCTGACGTTTAACAAGGTGAACAAAACAAGTTGCACGCACACGATTTTTGAGTCCACGGAAAACACTCACGAGCAGCTCAACTGCTTTCAACATCGACCATGGAAGCGGTAGACGATAAGGGCAATATATTTACAAGTGAAACGCAGATTGAACCAACATTTTTGTAAGTTTGTTGAACCAACTTGCGATTGAAGTTTTCTTAACTAACTCGAACGCCATTTTGATGACGCTTCCCGAGTTGTCAAGCAAGCAAACAAAATTTTTTTCGTCGACAATTTTTTTTGCGGTTCAAATCGAATTATTTTCCATCTTGATCTTCACCAATGATTTCTGATTTTGGCGCTAAGCAGAAACAACACGTTACATTCGTCGATAATATTTCAGTCGATAAAAAACGATTGATTATTTTCCTTTCCCGATATGATAAGATCCCCTCAATACCCTTACCTTTGAAATCCAGCTATGCTATCTGGGAAAACTAATTGAATTGTCAACGTGCTTTTGCATAAGACATTTTTATCCACCCGACAAAAAAGTCGAACGGGAGCTTGACTGACTTGAAAATTGTCCAATATCCACACCCCACCTTGCGTTACAAATCAAAACCGATTAACAGAATCGACCGTGAATTAAAGAATATGGTTCGCGAGATGTTTGATTTAATGTACGCCGCTAAAGGGATCGGCCTTGCCGCAAATCAAGTCGATTTGCCGCTGCAATTATTTGTAATTAACCTCTCCGGGTCACCTGAGGAAGGTGAAGAATTAGTCTTTATCAATCCCGTAGTGAGCTCCCCCAAGGGAAGTGACGAAGCCGAAGAAGGCTGCTTGAGTATTGTTGGTGTCAACGCCCAAGTCTCTAGACCGGAATCCGTTCACATCTCCGCTTATGATTTATCCGGTCGAGAAATCAACCAGACGGTCAATGGTTTGTTGGCCAAGGCCATCCAACATGAAGCCGATCACCTCGAAGGGGTTCTGTTCATTGACCGGATTAGCGAATCGTCAAAGCGGCAAATCGAAGGCGAGTTGGAAGAGTTCGAAATTGATTTTAACAATCAGCGATCAACTGGTGAAATCTTAGACGATGCCGCCATCTTCAAGCGCCTGGCAGAAATCGAAACTAAATATTGTTAATCTACCGGTAAGATCGCGACGGCAAAATTATGAAACGTTGGCATTGGGTGAATGATTCTATTCTTAGTGCAAATTTTAAAAAGCAACCAAACTCAATTCCGTTCAATTCTCCAACTCAGAAAGTTTAGAGATGCGTTTGATCATGTTCGGTACCGGACCATTTGCCGTTCCGACTTTTGAGGCTCTCATTCAGTCACCTCACGAAGTAGCTGCGCTTTTTACCCGACCAATCGCGGATTCGGGCAAACGCAGAAAGACCGCCGAGAATCCGACGCGGGATGTCGCAGAAAGTGCCGGCCTTTCAGTGTTTGACCCAATGAATGTCAATGATCCCGATTCCGTCGAACAACTATTAAAGTTCGAGGCTGACTTGTTTGTTGTTTGCGACTACGGCCAAATCCTTTCTCGCGAATGCCTGGCTGTATCCAAACTGGGCGGCATCAATCTTCACGGTTCTCTCCTTCCCAAATACCGTGGAGCCGCGCCCATCAATTGGGCGATCTTTAACGGAGACGCGGTAACTGGAATTACGATTATTCACATGACCTCAAAGTTAGATGGGGGTCCCTGTTTAATTAAAGCAGATACAGAAATTGGATCACAGGAAACTGCTGAACAAATTGAGCCTCGCCTAGCCCAACTTGGTGTCAAACCGGTTCTGGAAGCAATCGATGTTTTAGGAAACTGGGATGGTAAGTCTCCCATCGGCCAAATTCAGGATCCAGCCCTTGCCACTCGGGCACCACGGCTAAAAAAATCCGATGGCCAAATCAACTGGTCTCGATCAGCAACAGAACTTGTCAATCAAATTCGTGCATTTCAACCTTGGCCCGGTACTTTTACCAACTGGCATAATGAAGGTCTCAAACAGCCTTTGAGATTAATTATCCATCGCGCGACAGCCCTGCCCAAGCCAAGCGAGTCGAGTGGCAAGTCGCCTGGCAGCGTTTTGGTTTCCGATGGCAACACGCTCATAATTCAAACCGGAGCCGGTCAACTCTCGATCGATACCGTCCAACCAGCCGGCAAACGCGTGATGCCCATTGGGGATTTTTTGCGAGGCCGAGCACCGGCAATCGGCGACCTTTTCCAATAAGTTTCCTCATTTGGCTTGGGAAACGCACGTGTATCAAGAAGCACAGCTGAAAAGCCCAACATTTGCGAGTCTCAATCCCGGGCGAATCGGTAACTTGCATCGCCACGCTTAAAAACAATTTCTAGCATCGTGAAATTTCGTCTCGCGTCGGCGAAACGCCTCATGTTAGACTGTCGAACCGGCAACCAGTGCGTTTTTACAGATTTCTGGCTGGCAATTCGATTCACCGCTTTTTACTTTTGCGATCTATGTCCAACGATACTAAAACACACAAGCTCTACATTGAAACGGTTGGCTGTCAAATGAACATGCTCGACAGCGAAATGGTCGTTGCGAGTCTGCGCAGAGAAGGATACGAATTGTCAGACAATGTCGCTGATGCTGACACTATTTTGTTCAACACTTGTTCGGTCAGAGAGCAGGCTGAAAACAAAACCTATAGTGCGTTGGGGCGGCTTCGCGCTGAGAAGAAAAACCATCCACACAAAATCATCGGTGTCATGGGTTGCATGGCACAAAAAGATCAAAAGTTGATTTTTCAGAGAGCACCTTACGTCGATCTAATCGTTGGCCCCGGGCAATTAAAAGAAATCCCATCGCTTATCCAAAAGGCGCGTACCGATGGCGGCCAACACTCGGCCGTGGGTTTAGGTCGAACCGCAGGCAAAGTTGCTGATATTAAACGAAGCCACGAAACGTTTGATCCGTTGCGCGACCCGACCATGCGGCCAACCCCGTTTCAGGCTTTTCTCAGGATTCAAATTGGCTGTGACAAATTTTGCACCTATTGCATCGTACCCATGACTCGGGGTCCGGAGCAGGGCAGGTCACCCCAGATGATTTTCGATGAGGCTAAGATACTCGCAGACCAGGGCTGTAAAGAAATCACCCTCCTTGGGCAGACCGTTAACAGTTACAAACACGTCGCTAAAGATGGAACGACGACGCGACTGGCAGATCTGCTTTATCAGCTTCATGACATCAATGGCATTGAACGCATCAAGTTCGTAACCAGTTACCCTAAGGATATGGGATACGAATTGTTAACCGCTGTTCGTGACCTAAAAAAAGTTTCTCCGTACCTTCATGTTCCACTGCAGAGTGGATCCGACGCCGTACTTAAACGAATGAAGCGTGGTTACACCGTGGGAGACTATCGCGACATGATGGCACGGATTAATGAAACGCTTGGCGATGCCGCAGCGATTTCTTCCGATTTCATTGTTGGGTTCAGTGGTGAAACAGAGGATGAATTCCAGGAAACAGTGAACCTGGTCAAAGAGTGCCGATTCAAAAACAGTTTCATATTTAAATATTCTGAACGACCGGGCACGAAGGCATCCGATCACCTACCGGATGACATTCCATTTCTTGTGAAAAAGCGTCGCAATAATGAATTGCTGAATGTTCAAAACCAAATCAGCGAAGAAGACAATCAGAAATTTCTTGGCAAAACCGTCGAAGTGCTCGTCGAGGGACCAAGCAAACGTACCGATGCTGACGTTAACGACCTTTCCAACGGCCAACCTGTCACAGCAGGAACGCCGATGCAGCTGACAGGACGTACCCACTGCGATCGGATTGTTGTATTCGATGGCACGACGCGACTCGTTGGTCAAACTATTCCCATTGGAATTTACGAAGTCGCCGCGTTCACGCTTATGGGTACCGTCATCACCGATCACGTGGCCTCTGGACCCGTGGTCAGTCTCAACGGGTGATAACTGCGCTCATACCAAACAGTGGTGCGCGAGAAATGCACTACAATTGCCGCCTTTTGATTTGGCGATCATTAAAACCCCGGATCCAGATTTTGATATCTGCCGATTCGCACCAACTCTTTAATTAAATCCGAGGGCGTCTGAAATCGATTGGCAGGATCTTTTTCAAGCAATTGCATTACGATCTTCTCAAACAAGTCATTAACGGCCAACTGATATGACTTGGGATGCTTAGGTGTTTCATCGCGAACATTAGTCAGCATCTCGACCAGAGAATCTCCACTTACCGGAGGACGACCGGTCAGCAATGCGTAGCAAGTTGCTCCCAGTCCATATAAATCGGATCGCGTATCGACTTCCATATTGGCTCGCGTTCTTTCTGGAGCCATGTAAGGAATGTCGCCAAGTAATTGCCCCGGTTGGGTGACTTGTTGCGCCAAGGTTCCTTCGAGTGCCTTGGCCAGCATAAAGTCGCCTAACAGACAGGCCTTATCGCTATGCCGTCGCAAAATATTGGCGGGCGTCACATTCCGGTGGATAATTTTGTTTTCGTATCCTTTGTTTAACGCTCTCGCTACATCAACAGCGATCTGCCAGACTTTCTTCCAGTCCAGCATTCCTTCGATTCCGGTACGCTCAATGAGTTCGGACAGATTTTCACCATCAATGTACTCCATGGCGGCCCAGCAGTAGGGCCCGTTTTTACCCGCATTATAAAGATCGACAATTCGCGGATCTTTAATCGGCAACATGGTTCGCATCGCTCGAACAAAACGTTGGCGCTGCTCATCATTGGAAGTGAATTGAGGGGTCAGGATTTTTACTGCCGCAATTCGATCCTTATTGGTATCCCGTGCTTTAAAGACGATTCCATTGTTACCCTTGCCAATAATTTCCAGCAACTCGTAAGGGCCTAGTTCTGTACCGACTAATTTTTGAAGCGGTTTCACAGATCCAACGTCTGTCTGATTGACGGGTGGATTCGTGTGCTCACCACTATCTTTTTTAATCAGTCTAATTCGGCTATCACCAGCCTGAATAACACTTCCCACGTTGATCGTGCCCGTTGTTATTTGGGTCCCGTCGACAAACGTTCCGCTAGAACTTCCTCGATCTGAAATAACAAACTCATCACCTTGATTTCCCAATTCGAAATGAATTCGTGAAACCGATGGATCTGCAAGACGGAAATCACTTTTCTCTCCGCGACCTACGATCACAGTTTCGCCATCTCCAAGATCGAAAATTCGACCTGCATCTGGCCCCGCAAAAATAGTTAGCTGTAAATCCATGGTTTTTCCGAGGAATGTCTAGTCGTAAAATTAGTTCTAATCCACTTCCGAACAATTATAACTACAAGGTGATATTGCCGCGACCGATGATCATGAATACCTGCATCAAGTAATTTCAATCGCATCCGCGCTGTTCCGCAAAGCAGCAGGGAACCTGGCTGTTTGAACCCGGGGCTGCAGTCGACGTGGTTTTCGCCGGCAACTACAATGCTGAAAGTCTGATCACTCAACACGACTCTGAGATCTAAGTCTTTGAAAATTAATTGCCACAACTGCAATCGAGAACTGACTTACAGCGAGAAACCTCCTCGCTTCTGCCAGCACTGTGGCGAATTCTTACAGGTCACCGATGAATTAAGAAGCTCACTTAAACCGGACGAAGACCTTACGATCGCACCGCAAAACTCCGACTTGAGCGGGGAGATTGCGACAAAGGAAAACGATCAGATCGACCATTATCGAATGATCCGTTGGCTCGGTTCTGGCGGCATGGGAACGGTATGGGAAGCCGTCGATGAAAATAACGGCCGCCGCGTTGCTATCAAACGCAATGTAGAGAACACGGGATCCGATGAGTCGTACGTCAAACGTTTTATGCGTGAAGCTCAATTGGCGGCACAGGTCTCTCATCCTAATGTGACCTTCATTTATGGTGTTGGAAACGAGGCTGGTCAGCCTTACATCGCGATGGAATTGATGCCAGGCAATACCCTGGCCGATTTAGTCAGCGTCGAAGGTTCGCTAGCCTGCTCAGTGGCCGTTGATCACGTCATCGGTATCATCGATGGCTTAATTGCAGTACATGAACAAGGAATGATTCATCGAGATGTCAAACCTGCGAATTGCTTTCTCGATTCCAATGGCAAAGTCAAGATTGGTGACTTTGGCTTATCCAAATCGACTCGTGACAAAGAGACTGGCCTGACAAAAACAGGCACCTTCATGGGCACTCCGTCTTATGCTGCTCCCGAGCAAATCCGCGGCGATAAGATTGACGGACGGACAGATCTTTACTCAGTAGGAGCTACCTTATTTTTTCTACTTACCGGTCGCACTCCCTTTCTTGGTGACGCCATGTCAGTCACTGCACAAGTGATTGCCGATCAAGCGCCTATCTGTTCTGAAATCAATCCCACGATTCCAAAAGACCTTGGCCGGGCAGTCGCAAAGTGCTTAGAAAAAGATCCTGCAAAACGATTTCAAACTCTTGAATCCCTTCGTCTAGCATTGATTCCTTTTGCAACCAAACGAGAGTCGATCTCTGATATCGGCCGCCGGCTTGCAGCATACATGATCGATCAAACGGTAATTCAGATCGTCCTTACATTGGTAATCTCAATAATCGCGGTGATGATGATCTCCCAGCGTGAGGGAGTTCAATTTGACGAAGAAAAGGTTCAGCGAATAACGAAATCAGTAGGTTTTTGGGGGGTAATCCTGAGCTGGTTGCTGACGACGCTTTATTTTACTTTTTGCGAAGGCTGGTTTGGCCGCGGCGTTGGCAAGCGATTGATGATGTTGAATTTGATTGATTCCGAAGGACAACGACCCGGTGCGATTAAGGCCTTCGCTCGATCTGTAATTCTGCCAGGCGGGTTGGGTGTTCCACTAGTCTTTATGCTTTGGAATGTAAGTGACAACTCGCCGACGACCACGGTAGAAGTTCAGCTGCAGATGTTCATGCGAGACCTCGCTGCATCCTATATTCCCTGTCTGATCTGTGTGTCAACCATGAGGGCGTCAAATCGATTATTAGGCATTCACGGAATGCTAACCGGAACGCGTGTTATTCGCCTCAACCAGGGCAAACAGAAGTTTCCAATTCCAGTGATTGTCCCTACGTTGACCGCCGTAGAACGACTTCAGTTTGGACCCTACGAAACAACAGAACTGATCGGTGAATCCAAATATGGAAAAGTTTATTTAAGCCAAGACGATAACCTTCACCGAAACGTCTGGATCGTCGTCCATGCTGATGAAACTGATTTTTCAGTTGAGCGAATGAACCTCGCGCGTGACTCGCGTCAACGGTGGCTCGACGGTGGTTTACTAAGCGATGGCCAACGATGGGATGCGTTCGAATCTATCGAAGGGGTTCCCGTGCATATTTTTGTGGGACGTCAAAATAACGCCGACTGGAGTCTGTACGGACAAGTCATGCTCGATATTGTGATCGAGGTTCAGGAAGCTATCAAAGACAATACCCTGCCAAAGACTACGAGCTTGTCTTTGGTCTGGCTCAATCAAGCCGGACAGGGCAAGCTGATCGATAAACAACTCGTTAACCCAATCGAAAATAATCCTTTGGAGCTCGACGATTCTCCCCAACCCAACCTTGCCGGCATTAAACCGGGCCAGCAAGTTCCAGAAAAAGCAGCCGTGGGATTGGTGCAAGAACTCGGAGAACTGTTTCAAAGAACCCAGGTGTTTCCTACCTCCGTGCAAGATTTTTTAGCCGAACTTCAACAGCGACCTAAAACCGTGGAAACGCTTCGATGGGCTGAGGAACAATTACATTCTCGGGCGAACTCCATCAGCAATCTGACCTGGGATGGTCGATTGGGAGTATTGAGCGCGACACTCGGTATCGAATTGGTTTTATATTCCTTGGTCTCTAGTGTTGTTTATCTTGCATGTTTCTTCTTTATTCCCGCATCCAGTGCCTACTGTTTCTCAGTTGGTCTCGCCTTGTCCTTGATATTGCCTGTTTTACTTAGCTGGCGTTGCAGCGGTGGCCCCGTTTTTCACGTAATGGGTATCGAGGTCTGTAATCTAAAGGGCAAAAAGGCTAGTGGTTTGATCTGTTCAATCCGATCCATCATTTCGTGGACGCCAATTTTTGCGATTATTGGAGTCGTCGTTCTTTCACAACTCTACCGCGATCAGGGCAACGGGATTGACACTCCAACTGAAACGATGATGACTCCTGAGACCGATCCAATTACACAGTTTAAGGGGGATCTAATCGTCTATTACTCCTTGGTCTGTTTAGTGCTCGGTACGGTGATCACAATCGTGAAACCAAAACGTGGCATTGCCGACTTGCTCTTAGGGACGCGATTGATGCCAAAGTAAATCTCTTTCCTAACCACCAAAGCGAAACCTCCCAAACAACCTATTTATCCCATGCCTCCTATTGATTTGAATTCAACTCGCAAAAGGAAGCGCTGACGCTTGCGGTAATTCGGGGCGGTTGAGGGGACTTTGCTGAATTGGTAATTTAAGCAGCTAATTCATCGGAGGAATTTCCGGTGACGCGATTCAGGCATTGGAACTGAATCCGTACCGAAGTGCGGTATGCATTATCAGCCTATGGCGAATGATTCAATCGCATCAACATGTTTTACCAATCAAGGGGATCAGGATGAAAAAGTTTATTGCAGCCGTCGCATGCACATTGTTAATGACCGGAACCATGTTCGCTCAAGACAACGAAGCTCCAGTTGAGCCAGTTGCACAAACTGCTCCAAGTGTCGTTGCGGGAAGCGGCTGCTGTGGTGCAACGACGGACTGCGGATGTGATCCATGTGCAAAACGCGTTCGGTTGGTCGCAAAACTTCGTGGAAAAATGTCCTGCCGCCGCGCACGGCGCTGCTGTAACTAGTGTCATTTTTTGCGATTGTCGCAATCTGGAAAACTCAAAGCATCGCTCCGACAAGAGCGATGTTTTTTTATTGAATCGACGAAGTGATTAGTTAATATCAATTTCCAACAGGGAATAAGCGTGTCATTATTTTTGTCGCCTGATCCCATTGCTCGGCTGCTCGCTCGAAATCGACATTCATGATTTTCAGTGATTGAGAATCGGGAACGGCTGGTGACTTTGTCGTGATTGCCGGATTCAGAGGAATTTGCGCGCTTTGACTCTCAGCCAATTCCACTTCGACATCGGGGGCCAACAGTCGGTCGACTAACATTCGCGCTCGGGAAGGATTGGGGCCATTTTTAATAATCGAGAGCGTATTGGGAATTAACAACGCGCCCATTTGATCAGACTTTTGGTCGGGAAACACAATCGCTACCGGGTTGGCCTTATTAAGTTCGATCATTGCATCATCGGTATCCGTAAGCCCGAATGCATATTCCCCTCGAGCCACTTTGATGGCGACTTGCTTATTTCCACCTTCGACCACCGCATTATTTGCAATGTTAGTCAACAATTCGACAGCGTCTTTTTCGCCCAAAGTAGCAAACAACACGGCCGCATGGGTCGCCGTGGTTCCAAACAAAGGCCTCGCAATCGCACATTTGTTTTTCCATTTTGGATCGGCTAAATCATAAATTGAATCTGGCATTTGATTCGGATCGCTAATCAGATTGGTGTTAACAATCAATACGCGAGCCCGAGCAGCAAAGCCGTGCCACTGATCGCGTGAAGAAATATACTGCGACGGAAACACTTCAGCTGCGGGACTGCGATAAACTTCTAACAATCCCATTTTTTGCAGTCGCAATGTATGAAGGATTTCATTATTCCAAAACACATCTGCTTGCGGCCGGACTTTACTTTGAATTATTTCAGTCACTAATCCAACCGTTTTGTTCGATTCCTGATCGAACTTCGGTAAAATCCGGAGGTCCAGTTCCGGGCCAATGCGTTTAAGGATCGGCTCAGAAAACTCTCGATCCAACGCAGAATAAACAACAACTTCATTGTCGGTCTTGGCGATACAGCCAGCACAAAAAACAACCAGACCGGCGCAGAACGAAACGATAACGCAATAAAAACAGGGTTTTAAATTCACTAAAGAAGCTTTAATTTTAGTACCCTTTATTTTATTCATTCGAAACAGTCCACTTTTCGTTACGATACAGTGCGTTTCATTTCGCCGAAGTAATCTCGCTAACCACCGGACCTAGATGATTTTTCTCCGCAAACTATATCTTAAGGCATTCGCTCGTCCAATGAACCAAATCTTCTCATTGGCACCTCCGCAACAACAGGTTTGCAAAGCCACGCTTGCTATTTTAATTATAACGCTTTCGACCAGTTTTACTTTTAGTCAAGACGACTGGCGGTCTGGGATGAAAAAAATCAATCCGCGAGTTTCCGATACTTTTAAGATCGACGATACCCTTGTAAAGGCCGCTGGGATTCAAAAAATTTCGGGCACGCATATCGATCTTTATACCGATGTCCGTGATGAAAAACAGATAAACGAATTGGTAGCCGCTTTTGATCAAGCCGTCTCTCAATGGGTTGCCTTTTTTGGCCTCGGGGCAAAATCAGCGGATTTGTGGAAAATGAGAGCCTTCTTAATTGCTGACAAAGACAATCCAATTCAATTTCAGCGAGCTGGCCTGATGCCGGAAGACCTGCCAAATTTCAAAGCAGGTTTTCAGAGACGACATAATTTCTGGCTCTATCTCCAACCGGGCAATTACTACACACGTCATTTACTCCTCCACGAAGGCACGCATGGTTTCATGCTCTGGTTTCTCGGCGGTCACGGTCCAGCCTGGTATAGCGAAGGCATGGCCGAATTGCTCGGCGTTCACCTATGGAATAATAGTCAGTTGAAGCTCAATCACCGATTGAGAAGTCGCGAGGAAGCGGAATACTGGGGGCGAGTCAAACGTATTCGAGACGAGCGAAACACCGACAACGAATTAGACCTTGAAGACGTACTCAATATTCCTCCAGCCGGATTTAATGATGTTCGGTATTACGCCTGGGCATGGGCGGGTTGTGAGTTTTTTCAAAACCATCCGAAAACGAAACAACTGTTTTCCAAACTGCCTCAGCTCGCGAAACTGGATGAAAACCGTTTTAATCGCGAATTTCTTGAATTACTTGGAAACAACTTGGATGTATTAAAACGCGACTGGATACTTTTTATCAACGAAATAGACTACGGTTACGCAGTCGCGCGAGGGTGCCTCTCCAAGGCAATTTCTTTGGGTAGTCGATTCGGTTCCCCGCAATCCAAATTCCAAATTTCTGCAGAAAGAAGCTGGCAGATAACCGGACAAAACGTTCAACAAGGAGAACGATTTCGCATCAAAAGCAGTGGGGAATTCGTGGTTGGACAATCCGATCCTCAAACGCCTTGGAAATGCGAACCTAATGGAATTACAATCCAGTATCACCGAGGGCGCCCTCTGGGACGACTACAAGTCGGCATTTTAGACCTGAATGCTAAAACTGCAGAACAACAAGTCAAGGGTTTGCTAAACCCCCTCGACATCGGATTAAGCGAGGTGATCTCCGCACCGACCAACGGAGTTCTCTGTTTTCGGATTAATGAATCGCCCGCTTTTTTAGATGACAACAAGGGCGCCTTGGAAGTCGCCATTGAAAAACTAGAATAGTGAGTACCCTCGGGTCACTGAACGTCCACTCCATTATTTTTCTTTGTAACCATTTTCCTCGCAACCAATAAGCAACTTAATGAATATTCTTCAATCGCAAGATCCTGAACTTTGGCAAACGATCCAAGACGAATCGATTCGTCAAAAAGACGAACTTGAGATGATTGCCAGTGAAAACTACACCAGCCTTGCCGTGATGGAAGCGGTTGGGAGTGTCTTGACGAACAAGTATGCCGAAGGCTATCCCGGCCGTCGCTATTACGGTGGTTGCGAACATGTCGATGTCACTGAAAACCTTGCCCGTGACCGAGCGAAAGAGTTGTTCGGGGCAGAATTTGCCAACGTCCAGCCTCACTCGGGTTCTCAGGCTAATCAGGCTGTTTATCTCACCGCCTTGGAAGTCGGCGACACCGTGCTTGGACTAGACCTTGCACACGGCGGGCACCTGACCCATGGGATGCGGTTAAACCTCTCTGGCAAGCTTTACAACTTTATAAATTATGGCGTCTGCCGCGACACTCATTTAATCGACTTTGATCAAATCGCGGCGCTGGCAAAAGAACACAAGCCAAAGATGATTGTTGCCGGAGCTAGTGCCTACCCACGACAGATCCCACACGAAAGATTTAAAGAAATTGCTGATGAGGTTGGCGCACTGTTGTTTGTTGACATGGCACACTATGCCGGACTGGTCGCCGGTGGCGAGCACAATGATCCTGTTCCTGTCGCCGACTTCGTCACAACCACAACTCACAAAACACTTCGCGGACCGAGAGGCGGACTTGTGTTGTGCAAAAAGGAATATGCCAAAAAAATTAACTCAAGCGTTTTTCCCGGGATGCAGGGTGGCCCGTTGATGCACGTGGTTGCCGGCAAAGCCGCTTGTTTTCGCGAAGCATTACAACCTGATTTCAAGGTCTATGCGAAATCGGTCAAAGCAAACGCTAAAGCGCTTGCTGAAACTCTCCAATCTGGAGGGCTTTCACTTGTCAGCGGAGGCACTGACAACCACCTCGTTCTGGTTGATGTAACAGCCAAAGGAATAGGTGGTACGATTGCGGAAGACACCTTGGGCGCATGTGGAATCACGGTTAACAAAAACATGATTCCTTACGACGAAAGAAAGCCGATGGATCCGAGCGGAGTACGGATAGGTACTCCCGCGTTAACGACCCGCGGCATGGGTGTCGATCAAATGAAGCAAGTTGGGCAGTGGATTGTCGACGCACTGAGCCACCCCGAAGACGCTTCAAAGCTCGAGTCTATTCGAGGAAACGTCAAAGACCTTTGTCAACATTTCCCGGTTCCTGCGGCCAGGGCTGAAGCAACGGTTTAATCTGTTGAGTCGCTGGACTACTTTTTGGGGTGAATGGACTCAGTCGTTTCATTGCCAAATAAGCGGGCGATCTCCCGGTCGCTCGACGCCCAAATCATCGTGATTAACACGGCGAACAGGACAATTCCTGCCCATGTAAAGGGGTGTAACTGTGTAAAATCAATTGACCATTTCCAAGGGTCAAACGCAGTTGATCCTTCCAAGGAAATCCAAGTGTCGATTGTATCTGGCTGGCTTGTCGAAAAACCCTGACTCAACTGAGCCGATTGACTCAGTTGAACCGGGGGTGAAAAAGCTGACGTGCTATTTGATAAGACTACATTGCCAAAAACTGCCCCTGCTGCAATGACAAGTGATAATAATAATCGTCGAGGATAAAACATTTCAGTTTCGCGCTTTGTGGTCTTTTCAAAAGTCAGCATTTCCAATTTGCTGGTTACATGCGTCACACTTTCGCAAACGGTATGCCACGGCTGAAAATCAGAAAAACCACGTGTTTCTGAAGATTTTTCCCGAATAGATGTTGTCGAAAAACCACGTGTCTCGCGGATGGTGACTAAAGACCTCATTCCGCAGCAAGCTGCTTTTAAGTGGTTTCCGGTGAATTCGATTGTCGTAACAATCGTTGCGGTTTTAGGTGCTTGCAAGCGCGAGTAGTCCGCTAAATTTTTGCTTTCTTGCCTTGACTCGAATCTGCCAAGGTAAACTCTTAGGAAGAGAGATTCGGCGAGCGTGCATCAATGTGATTTCACACCACCAAAGAATCTTGTAGTTGGTCATGACAGGAAAGAGCATTGAACCGCAAACAAGCGCAACGCCAAAAAAATATTGTGGCGGCAGAAGGCTATCTAGAACTGGCAACCGCGCTTGATGGCTCGTGCTGTCTCAGTTTAGATTTAAAAAAACAGTTGGCCGACCTTGCCCTTAACTCTTTAAACAAGGTAATTCGTCCCGCAGGGCATAAGCCGTATATCTTATTCTTAAAAGGACAGGCTCATCGGATTGCTGAACGTCCACGGTTAGCCATCACTTTTTTTGAACAGTCTCATAAAATTGACGGCGAGAATCTCCATACCTGCCTCGCTCTGGCTTGGTGCTGCAAACGAACACAACAGATCGAGCGGGCGATTGAAGTCATGCAAACAGCTGTCGAGATGAATTCTGAAAGCTGCATCAGTCATTACAATCTCGCTTGCTATTGTGCTATAAACCAGCAAATTGACGATGCATTAATGCACCTCACGTTTGCATTGAACCTGAATCCAGATTACCTCTCGAAAATTGCCTCTGAATCTGATTTCGATTCGATCCGAGACAATCCGAAATTCGCGGATATCACCACCCTTGCCGTTTAATACCTTTGGGTGTGGTAATGGCTCTCGGAAGCCAATTTCTAGAGCGACTAACTCGATAGGACGGCAAGCAAGTCGTTCGCTTAGTTTGTCGCGTTATAGACTGAAAAGACATCGCTGCAAAGAGACCGATTATCGGTTGAGTTAACCATTGTTTTTTGCCCGCCAATTTAAGAGCGAATCCAAAAAACCTTGAATCTCTCCGTCAAGCACTTTGTGAAAATCACCCATGCTAAACCCGGTTCGAGTGTCTTTGACTCGCTGATCCGGATGTTGAAAATAATTTCTAATTTGTGATCCGAATCCTACCCGAGATTTATTGGCATATTTATCAGCTTCCTCCGCTTCGCGCTTCTCCTCCTCTAATCGAGCCAACTGGGCCCGCAACATTTTCCAGGCTTGATCCCGATTCTTGTGCTGGCTTCGTTGGCTTTGACACTGCACAACCGTGTTGGTTGGGATATGCGTCAAGCGAATCGCGCTGTCGGTTTTGTTGACGTGTTGGCCGCCTGCACCGCTGGCTCGATAGGTATCGACTCGAACGTCTTTTTCGTCGATGCTAATTTCTACGCTGTCCGAAATTTCCGGTGACACATCTACCGCTGCGAAACTGGTTTGCCGTTTTCCTTCTGAATTAAAGGGGCTGATTCGAACCAATCGATGGAGTCCCGTTTCACTCTTTAAATAGCCGTACGCCATCGGGCCGCGAATCGCGATCGAAGCGCTGTTAATCCCCGCTTCATCGTTATTATTTCGATCAAATTCAATGACTTGATAATCATTTTTTTGAGCCCAGGCAGCATACATGCGGAGCATCATCTCTGCCCAGTCGTTCGCATCGGTTCCGCCATCTCGTGCGTGTATCGTCAAAATGGCACCGGCATTATCATACGGTCCATTTAAAAGCGCTTTGAGCTCAAGAGAGTCCAGTTGCTTTTCGAGTGATTCGATTTCCGATCGCACTTCTCCTTCGATCGACTCATCTTCATCAGCCATCTCGATCAATGCTTCGAGATCCTCACCGGCAGCACTGAGTTCCATCATCGGCGCGACAATGGCTTTTACAGATTTTAATCGGCCTACCGTCTCCTGAGCAGATTCCTGATTATCCCAAAAATTTTGAGCCGCCATTTCGGCTTCAATGTCGACAATGGATTTTAACTTGGCATCGTAGTCAAAGACTGTCTCGAAGCAGAGTGATGCGCTCAATAATCGCTTGTGACCGGTTGGTAAGATCAGAGTCCATGTGTTTACTTCTTTAATATTTCAGGCTGTGACAAAAGCCCAGCGATTAAGCCCAGTGATTAGACCGAGGGAAGACAAAATTCTAAGACCATGATTGTTAACTCATCCTCAATCAGGTCAACCGGTGCAAAACGGGTTGTGGAGGTAGCATCGGTACTTAAAGACGCTTCAGATTTCTTCAAAAAACTGGATTTCTCTCCGTTTCTCAATCCACCGCATATCGACCGGATGATAACGGTTAAACCGAATGATTTAACGTCAAAAACGCACGATTGGTTGACCATTTTCCCGACCGAACTTAAAGTTAGAGATCGTTTTCAATTTGCACCAAAGTCCACAAATCAGACGCTATGATTAGCTAGAGGTTTCCGCAAAGAAAAAAGCGTGTTCCTTGAGATTCGATCAATTTTCACCCACTTTCCGGCGGAAACCAAGCAAACCTTTCCCTCTGCAGGGCGTTTTCCAATAAACTGATAAAGCACAAAACTGTCTATCTGGATTACCAACTGGACTGACAGACCTACCTATTTGAGAAAATCTAGATGTCCAAGCCAAAACAAAAAGCTCCCGATTCTGAAAATTCCAAAGTTTCAGAATCTAACGGCAAAACACTCAAAGAACGCGAAGACGAAGCAATTGAGCGAATGGTGGGTCAGTTTGTCGTCAAGCAAGAAGAAAAACCCGTTGATAAATATTTTCGCGCGCTTGTCAAACTGGAAGGCTCCGACCTTCATATGAAGGTTGGTAAAGCACCTATCGTTCGGGTCAACGGTACACTTAAGGAACTCAATCGAGGCCCCATTGAAGTCGAAGAAATGGCGCGGCTGCTGTTTCCAATGTTGAACGAACGCAATCGGGATATTTTTGATCACGAAGGTGGAGCTGACTTCGCTTACACGGTGGATGTCGACGGCGTTAGTTGGCGATTCCGTGTCAACATGTTGAAGCAATTAGGAAAGATTGGATTGGTCGCTCGTCGTGTGAACAATCACATTCCTAACTTCGAAGGTCTTTATCTTCCTCCAGCGATGGAAACGCTTTGCCATTTTGAACAGGGAATGATTTTATTGGCAGGCGTTACCGGTTCGGGAAAAAGTACAACCATTGCGTCGATGCTGAATTACATCAATCGCATCTATTCGAAACACATTCTAACACTCGAAGATCCGATTGAATTTGTTTTCACCGACGACAAATGCTTAATCAACCAGCGTGAAATTGGAATTGACGTTGTCGACTTTGGTGTTGGGATGAAACACGCGGTTCGTGAAGATCCAGACATTATTCTGGTGGGTGAGCTGCGAGATGAAGAGACATTTATGACTGCGATCCACGCCGCGGAAACCGGTCACCTCGTATTTGGAACCATTCACGCGTCCACCGCTCCTTCGACCATCGGTCGTATCCTCGACCTTTTCCCTGAAGAAATGCACGGTGCCATTCGCGGTGCTATCGCGATGAACATGAAAGCGATCGTAGCTCAAAAACTACTCAAATCGATTAATCCAAAAGTTGGTCGTGTTCCCACGTGTGAAATCATGACGTTTAATCCAACCGTCAGAAAACTGATCCTCGAAGAACGAGACCACAACCTCAGCGATGCGATTCGCATTGGTGTCGAAGAGGGCATGCAGGACTTCACAATGAGCTTGAAGGGCCTGATTGATGACGAGCTAATTGACCGCCCTACGGCATTCCAAGTCGCTCCAAACAAAGAAGAATTAAAGATGAAGCTCAAAGGTATCGACGTCTCGCAACCTGGAATTATTTAATGGCTCGCTGCTCTCGAACGGTATTATTGCTTACGGCCGCAGTCGCCATTTTGCTTGTACCCTTTGCTGACAATTTGTTTGCCCAAGAACCTGAGAGTGCTTTGCAGTACAAACCAGGTCCGGGTGGCTATTTTTCCTGGTGGAAACTACTGCTAATTGCAGCAGTATTCATTTTCTGGGTGCGAATGGCTGACTGGGTCAATCGTGACGCGATGAAAATCGGGGAACGAACAAACATGGCCCCTGAAGTTTGGAATCCATTGATTGCTTTTCCCTTCCTCGCCGGCTTTATTTTAGTCATCTCTTTGCCCATCTTTGTCGCGGGCTTGCCGATATTTTTAATCACTGCCTTCATGCCGGTCACGGTCTACTTTTTTATTCGCCGCAGCCGGTTCAAGCAAAACCCAAATATAAAACAATACCTAAAGCTAAAACCGGGTGAAGCTCCCGTTGCCGAAGCCCTTCCTCAAGATGAAGGCGTCTTTATTGATTTTACGCCAGCGGGTGAAAGCTCAAGTCAAAAACAGGGCAATTTAATTCGCGCTCGACAGTCGGATGGCTTTACCGATTTTAAAGAGTTACTCGCGCTGACTCAATTTAAGCGTGCTGAACAATTGCAGATGGAATTTACCCGTGAAGGTGTTTCTCTGCGAATTTTAGTCGACGGCTCATGGCATCCACTTGATTCGATTGATCGCGAGTCCGGCGATGCAATTTTATCAAGTATGAAACACCTGGCTGGCTTGAATCCTGCCGAACGGCGCGCCCCACAAACCGGCTCATTTAAGTTTAAATCTGAATCTGGAAAAGCCGCCGTTTCCGTCGTCTCGCGTGGCGTAGCGACCGGTGAACGCGTCCTAATGAAGTATGAGATCTCTGCGAAAGAAGCGTTGGCGTTTCCGCAACTGGGCATGTTCCCGGAGATGGTTTCCCAAATCAAAGAATCTCTCAACAAAAGTGGCACGACCATTATTTCCGCTCCACCGGGATGTGGTTTAACGTCTTCGTGGCAGGGAGCATTGGTAACAGCTGATCGATTAACTCGTGACTGCGTCGGCGTTATTGATCAGGATGAAATCGAAACCGTTCAGGAAAACATCGTCATCCATCGGTACGAAGAAGGAACTGAAAAGAGTCAATTTCCGATTCTGAAGACGCTGCTGTTGACCCAACCGGACTTGCTGGCGGTTCCGAAGTTAGAAACGACGGAAACTCTTGACCTGTTGATGAATCAGGTAATTACTCAGCAGCGTTCGGTTTTACTTCGGGTGCCTGCGAAATCTGCCACCGAAGCATTGCTTAAAATGTACAAACAGGCTGGCGATCGGGATCAATTCCTAAAAGCTACAAAAAATATCACGTGTCAACGGCTTGTCCGACGCCTATGCACGGACTGCCGTGTCGAAGTAAGAGTCCAGCCTAAAACCATCCAACAGCTAGGCGGCGACCCAAAGACGCAAGGCACGGTTTACAACCAATGGCGACTTCCTCCCCCCGAACAAAGAGTGGACGATAAAGGTCGGCCAATTGAATATCCTCCATGCACAACCTGTGGCGGGATTGGATTTATCGGTCGAATCGCGATTTTTGAAATGTTGACCCTGAACGATCAACTTCGCACACTTATCAGGCAAAGTCCAAAAATTTCAACCGTGGAAGCAGCAGCCGTCAAAATGGGAAAAACTACAATTACAAAAGAAGCCTACAAGCTTGTGTTACTGGGTGTCACTTCATTGACCGAAGCGCAAAGGATACTCAAGCAGCAGTAATTCACCGCACCGCTCATTTTTTTCGTTCGTAAATCGAACAACGTCACTTCTACAATTTACGCGTCACAATCCAGGTCTCATTTATCTCCAGCAGAGCGAAGTTAATTAATGTTTGATGATTTGCAACTCCCGATCGAATTTACCGCCGCCGGTGATACGCCCGAGGAGCAGAAAACAAATCTTAAGATCGTCAAACCATCGCCAGGTTTTGAACCAGCTTCTGAACTGGTGGTGGAAATCATCTTAAAAGATGCCAATGTTACTGTGATGGATTTCAGCGCGCAGAAGGTAGTCACCCGCTTTCAAATCGATGGACTGTGGCATGCCGGTGCTCCCATGGATCGCGAGATTGGCGATTACATACTAGCGACACTCAAACAGCTCGCTGGTCTTGACTATCGAGAACGTCGACAGCGCCAAGAGGGTCAGTTTTCCACGCTGTACCAAAAACAAAGACAAAAATTCAAAATCGTTTCCCAAGGAATTCAAACTGGCGAACGGGTTGCTATTTACCTCGACTATAAACGTCCACCGCTCGATAAGGCTCTCGACCTGGGAATGCGAGAGAAAATGCTCGAGCAATTGCGGCCCATTCTCAACGACGAAAATACTGGAATGGTTCTGGTTAGTGGCGTACCTGGTGAAGGGTATACGACTGCCTGGCGGGGTGTTCTTGATTCCTGTGACCGCTTGACGCGTGACTATTTTGTCATGGAAGAAAAAGGAAAACTCGAACCGGAAGTCATCAACATTTATCCTGTTGAGTTTGACCCCACCAAAGGGGAAACGGCAATGACTCCGATTCCCCAGTTATTGCTCAAGGAACCCGATGTTCTTGCGTTCACGGATTTAACTGGTGGTGAACTAATCAATGACATTATTGATTTATCCAACAGTAAAAAGATTCCAATATTCACTCGCATTCCTGGAAAGCACTGTGTCGATGCGTTGCTTCGGGTGTTGTTATTAAAACCAGATGCTAAGAAGTTTGCCGAATCTTTATCGTGTGTCGTGTCGATGCGTTTGATTCGACTGCTTTGCAATAGTTGCCGGATTCCATACCAACCACATCCCACGCTTCTTCAAAAACTGGGACTCCCGGTAGGAAGAATTGCCGAGCTATACAAGCCGATGGTTTATCAACCGGGAATGGTGGACGAAAACGATGTCGAAATTGAACAATGTTCTGAATGTTCCGGGATTGGCTATCGGGGACGAACAGGTTTGTTTGAAATGCTAACCGTTAATGATGATCTCCGGCGAGCGATTGTTAAAACACCTCAAGCCAACAAATTATCGGCCCTTGCCAAGCACCAAGGGCACATCTCTTTGCAGATGGAAGGTATTGTGATGGTCGCTGCAGGAAAAACTTCGGTAGAAGAGTTACAAAGAGTTTTAAAATCATAACGAAAAATCGGGATCATTCCCCCGAACCAGAAAGTTAATGATGCTGATTTTTATTGCAATCACAATGTTCATCTTGATCGTCGCCAGCACCTGGTGGTTCGGTCTTTGGAGTAATTTAGTTACTCTGGTCAACCTTTTTCTAGCAAGCATGATCGCCAGCATTTCCTTTGAGCCGGTTTCCATGAAATTGCTGACGATGAATTCGTCATACCGCTATCTCTATGATTTCATCGCCGTTTGGCTCATATTTCTTTTAGCGTTTGTTATTTTGCGTGGAGTCACTGATGTCCTTAGCAGTTATCGGCTAAAGTTTGATCCGATTACCGAGCTTGTAGGTCGCTCGATACTCTCCGTTTGGATTGCGGGCGTGTTCGTTTGTTTCTCATTTTTTACACTTCAGATGGCACCTCTCAAGCCAAGTGTCTACGCTGAAAATGTGCCAAAAGCAGAGATGGGTACGATCCCTGATCGTTTGTGGCTCTCTTTTATTCAAAGTCGATCGCGTGGTGCCCTTGCCGCACCGAAAGGATCGAACTTTTTGTTTGCGAGCTACGGCCTGTCAGACCATCCGGACGATGTCGAGATCGACGCACGCGTCTTCGATCCTCGCGCTGAGTTCCTGCCTTATTACTCAAAAAAACGGCGGGCCATTGCTGACCGCACCGTTTTAAGAGTTGGTGGAAAATAGAGGATAGGTCTTTGAACCCATCGCAGCGAGCGTTATCAGTGATTAATTACTCGATAGTAAATTGATCATTCGACCCGGTGAGCCCATCGCGTTGTAGCCGGCATCGACATGCATTACTTCGCCTGTAATTCCATCTGACATTTCTGATAATAAAAATGCGCCGGTATTTCCAACCTCGTGATGTTCAATGTTACGTCCAAGTGGGGCGACGTGTTCGTACATCTGCAGCATATCACCGGCTCCAACAGCAGTACTCGCCAGCGTTTTTAATGGTCCTGCGCTTAATGCATTAACGCGTACGCCACTTTCACCGAGATCGTAAGCCAGGTAGCGAGTGGTTGCCTCAAGAGCCGCTTTACAGATACCCATCATGTTGTATCCAGCTACTATTTTTTCTCCACCAAAGTAGCTCATACAGGCAATTGATGCGCGTTCCGAAAGAATTGGCCGGGCAGCTTTTGTCACAGCGATCAAGCTATAACAACTGATGTCCATCGCTAACTTAAAACCTTCTCGACTCGCATCTATCGTATCGTTCAAGTCAGCTCGATCGGCGTAGGCGATTGAATGAAGAAGGAAGTCAATTTTGCCGAATTCATTTTTGGCAGTTTCCATTACTTCAGCAATGTTTTCGTCATTTTGAACATCGAGCGGCACTAAGAATTTTGGTGCTGCATCGGATTCCAGTTTGTCGAAACACTTTTCTACGCGCCGACGATTCTTTTTTCTTGCATCGTCGGCGGGGTCTGGCAAATGCGTAAATCCGCACTCACCACCCTCTGACATGATTTTTTTTGCAATTGCCCAAGCAATTGAACGATCGTTGGCGACCCCGAGAATTAAACCTTTTTTACCGTCGAACAAGCCCATCTGGTGATACCCTCTTACAATACGATTGTTGAAACGTGTCAAAATGACTACGCTCTTACTGGAATACTTTATCATTCCGCAGCAATTTGATAACAGTTTTAGTCGTCGACAACAATTACCAACCCCACGAAACCATGTCCTTTGAAGTCCAATCAGAGCGAATAACGGCGGTTCCGGGCGGTTCCGAACTGCTGGTTAAGCTAATCAACCTGTCCCTCGACGCAGATTCCGAAAGTGATTTTTTATCTTCTGCGCTCGATTTAGTCCGAAAAACACTCAATTCCAAGGGTGTCGTCTTCGTTCGCGGCGTCAAGGGTCAATGGAGAGTCATTGCAAATTCTGGCTCTGGCGACAGCCTTCCCGTTGAACTACTTGCCGAAACTCTCGATTCCGAAAAATGTCAACAATCTGATGGTTGGACCGCTGCTCCGGTTTTCCGACCCAATTCATCGGGAAAATTGATTGCCTGCGATTCTTCTGTCGAGCCCGGGATGTTTGATGCGTTAACCGCAGCGGTGGGCCTCGCGCTGACGGCGCTGGAGCGTAGATTTCAGCACCGAAGACGGGCTGCTCGTTTAGAAGCAATTCTAGACATGACAGTTCATTGGAATCAGTCTCGTGAAACTGATCAATTGTTAGAGCAAATTGCTCTGGCTGCCACACGACTGATCCGAGCCGAAAGAGCAACAATCTTTTTGCCCGATGCCAGCAACAGTTCGCTTATCGGAAAACCCGCCCTTGGTGTCGACGACGGAGAACTAAGAATTCCCATCGATGCGGGGGTAGTTGGGCAAGTTTTAAAAACTGGAAAAGCAGCCCGGATTGATGAAGATATTTCTGCTGAACAGCAACAAATTAACCGAGCCGTTGATGAACAATTGGGTTTTCAAACTCGAACTATTTTGTGCGTACCAATGACCAACAGTGCGGGCAAAATTATTGGTGCGTTCGAACTCATCAATCGACAAGAGGGCAGTTTTTCCGACGAAGATGAGGCCGCATTGACTGAACTTGCAGCTCACGCCACCGTCGCAATTGATAACACCCAGCACGTTGAGCAATTGGTATCTTCAAAACGCACCGTCGCTGACCAAGCCGCCGATCAAGTTCAAATGATTGGCGAGTGCCCCGAGATAGAGAAGCTTAAGAAAACAATCGAACGTGTCGCTGACACAGATCTCGTCGTTCTGATTACCGGAGAAAACGGTACGGGAAAAGAAGTTGTCGCCCAAATGATTCACTATCTCAGTCAGCGGCGTGACGAGATACTGGTCGCTGTCAATTGTGCGGCGATTAGTGAGAGCCTGCTAGAGAGTGAATTGTTTGGACACGAAAAAGGGGCATTCACTGATGCTCACCAAAAACGAGAAGGAAAATTTGAGCTGGCCAACAAGGGCACGCTCTTTCTTGATGAAATAGGTGATATGAGCCTCGACGGCCAATCAAAACTGCTGCGGGTGCTGGAAGAGAAGAAGGTCGTTCATGTAGGTGGTTCGTTGCCCATTCCGACTGACGCCCGCGTAATTGCAGCAACTAATCAGGATCTGGCTGAGTTGATTTCTGAACGCAAATTCAGACAGGATTTATATTTTCGCCTGAATGTTGTCACGATTGAACTCCCACCGCTTCGTCAACGTGGCGATGACATCCTGTTGCTCGCGGAACATTTTCTGGAAAATTTCTGCATGAAAGCAAGGCGAAATACGCCTGCGTTTTCTGCATCGGCTCGCAAAGAACTCCTTAATCACCAATGGCCGGGGAATATTCGGGAACTAAGAAATATGATGGAGCGACTGGCGTATCTGACCGATGGACAGAAGATCGATGCTAATGACTTGGATTTTGTGAACGCGCCAACCAGTCAAGAAAACGTCGTGCCGATGGATTTACCGCTCACCGAGGCGACCAAGCAGTTTCAGGTCGATTACATCACGAGGCACATTGACCGGTCTCGCGGAAATATGACAAACGCCGCGTCAAAAATGGGGCTTCATCGCTCCAACTTGTATCGAAAAATGAAACAATTAGGTATGGGGGAGCCGGATGACGATTCTTCCGGCGATTGACAGCAAAAACCGCTTACTAGGGCGAAAATATAGTTAAAATACGGTATTTTGGCTCTCGACGCTTTCCAGTGGTTCAGCTACAATTTTCCCTTCTGTAGGACGGATATGGCCGTCCCGATTTATTTGACGGATCTGATTTAGAGACACCGAACAACGGTTAAGAACATGTACGCGATAATTGCTGACGGCGGCCGACAATACAAAGTTGAAGAAGGTCAAATGCTTGAAATTGATTTTCGAGACGTAAACGTGGGTGATACTGTCACTTTCGACCGTGTTTTAGCGGTTTCCTCGGATGGCGCGTTCAAGCTTGGAAAACCAACCGTAGACGGCGCGAGTGTATCTGCCAAAGTCGTTGGTGAGACCAAAGGCGAAAAAATCTACATTCAAAAATTTCGACGGCGAAAAAACAGCAAGCGACGCACTGGACACCGCCAAAAGTACGTAAAAGTCCAGATTGGCGCTATCGCCAGCTAAGTTTTGACCTAATTGCTGATAAATTACAGACCGAGCTCAAATCGAGCTCGGTTTTTTTATGCCCCGATTTTTGTTCAATAGTCAGCCAATCTTCAGGCTTGTCACTCTTTAAACCCGTCTGTTTCTAAAATCGTCACTTTCACTTGCAAATGACTGCCTCATATTAAGGCATATTTTGGTTTCAGGGCTTTGCGCCGGTCAATCTAGTGGGTGAAATAGTAATAGAAATAAAAACGCTTTGATTTTTGACCACTAAGCAGGCACTACTATTTCGTATTTTAACAAAATCGACGCATCGCCACTCGATGGATTAATTGGTAATTCGGCAGCAATGCGGAATGTCTACCAGCTAACTCGCCTGTCTGCTCAGGCCAATTCGTCCGTGTTACTGCTCGGGGAAACCGGAACGGGTAAAGAACTCATCGCTGCGGCCTTGCATAAATTAAGTGACCGCAACAGCGGTCCATTTGTACGTGTCAATTGTGGAGCTCTCACCGAAAGTCTGCTCGATAGCGAATTATTTGGACATGTCCGCGGATCGTTTACCGACGCAGTCAAAGACCGCACCGGGCGATTCGAAGCTGCTCACGGCGGTACTATTTTTCTCGATGAAGTCAACTCAACCTCATCGACTCTTCAAGTCAAATTGTTGCGTGTTTTGCAAGAGAGAGAATTTGAAAGAGTTGGTGACACAAAGACCATTCAAGTTGATGTGCGGGTAATCGCAGCGAGTAATTGCGACCTTAACCTTGAAGTATCTGAAAACCGTTTTCGGGAAGATTTATTTTGGCGGCTTAATGTTCTTCCTATTGCACTACCGCCATTGCGACGTCGCGAGGGTGACATCGAATTACTCGTCCGCCACTTTCTTGATGTTTATGGCGAAGCCAACCAAAAATCCATCTCTAAAATTCACCCGGACGCTTTAGCTGCATTGATTGAATATCCTTGGCCGGGAAATGTACGTGAACTTCAAAACTACATTGAACGCGCCGTTGTCTTATCTCAAGATAACCAACTGGTGCCTGATCTGTTGCCCAAAGCAGTCATCGGCGATTCGAAAGCAAGTCAAGAATTTGTATTCCGACCTACGGATGACCAATCGTTGATTCAGGAGTTTGTCTACAACCGGCTTAATAAATCCGAAGCCGACGCAGAAGATCTCTATAAAGAGATTGTGGAACCGGTCGAAAAGGAGTTGCTATTACAAGTAATGCAGTCCTGTAACCAAACCCAAACTAAAGCCGCCAAAAAGCTTGGTATCAATCGAAACACACTTCAAAAATATCTGGCTAAATTTGGCCTTGGACGCCCCAAAACAGAGGATAGTTAATCAAACGATTGAGACAATTGGATTGCGCAACCCGCATGACCGACCAACTCAGAAAAAAGTCCGTTTTCCTTCGGAATCACCACGAAAACAATCGACTATTTATCGGGTTTAGTAATCTGTATCGTGCAGATTCTCGTAATCCTCATTTTCAATCACCGAATCCTTAACCAACAATTAGATGACCTGAAATCAATCCACAAAAGGATCTTCAGGTGGTATTCTTTTGCAGATCATTCCTATCCCTTTTACCCAAAATTTGACAGCTATGAATTGGCTTCAAAACATCTCGATCACTTGTTTTGCGGCAAGCTATGCGGTGGTTTTCGCTCTAGAAATTTCCCGTATCTTTTTTGACGTTAGCTTTCGAAAATATGTTCGTGTCGGCTTCGCGGCGGCCGGTTTGTTCGCGCACTCGGTTTTTCTTGTCCTGCAAGGCAAACTGGTTCTTGGGTCGAACGGCCTTTGGCTTGGAAGTTGGTTTGGGTGGTGCCTTGCCACCGCCTGGATCTTAGCATTCGCTTATATCTGGATTTCTGCTCGCCAGCCAAAATCTGTCATCGGCTTATTTCTCATTCCACTCATCCTGGGATTGATCGGCTTAGGTGTTGGGTTCGGCACCGAAAATCAATTCAATTCGATTGAGGCGAAATCCATTTGGAACATGGTTCACGGTTTCGCATTGTTGCTTGGAACAGCAATCGTTGCCCTCGGATTTGTTTTCGGTGTTGTTTATGTCGTCCAGTCGCGACGTTTAAAACACAAGAGTCCACAATCAAAACACTTTCGCCTGCCGTCACTTGAATGGTTGCAAAAATCCAGCGAGTACTCACTAGTCATTTCCACGTTTCTGTTGGCAATTGGGCTCATCTCAGGAATCGCTATAAACTGGACGAATCAAACAGACGGCGCTCTATCGGGCGGCGGAACCATCGCCTGGTCAAATCCGGTAATCTGGTCGTCCGGTATTTTATTTTCTTGGCTTTTACTGGTATCGATTTTTAGTTTTTGCTACCAACCGTCAAGACAAGGTCGAAAAGTAGCCTATTTGGTTATCGCGAGTTTTCTATTTCTGGTTTTAGAGTTAGCAATCGTTTGGTGGGTTGGTCACGCCACAGCCAGTTCAAAATCCGAAGTTGCCCTACACTCGAAAATTTCATCGATGTCTAAAGAATTTCACAATGAAGTTGGGAGATTAAAAATATGAATCTCCAAGTCATTGGTTGTAGTCACCATCAGTCGAGCGTGGCTACTCGTGAACAACTCGCTTTCACTGAACAACAAATCAAACCGTTTCTGGATAACTACTATTCCAAATTTCCCAATTCGGAAGTGGTTTTACTATCTACGTGTAACCGAACCGAGTTTTACACCGCGGCCAATAAACCAAACTCGGTGCCGGGTAAATCTGAATTAATCGAGTTCATCGCCGAGCAACGTGGTATCGCCGCGACTGATATCAATTCAGAAATATTTATTCATCAAGACCGGCAAGCCGTAGAACATTTGTTCTCCGTCGCCTCCAGTCTCGACAGCATGGTTGTCGGTGAAGCTCAAATTCTCTCACAAGTGAAACAAGCGTATAAACTGGCGGTCGAAACCAACCAAACGGCAGCGTTAATCCACCGTGTATTTCAATCAGCTATAAGGGTCGCCCGCCGAATCAGTAACGAAACTGAAATCCATACAAATCGTGTCAGTGTTCCCAGTGTCGCTATTGGCGTCTTGGCCAAGCAGATTTTTGAGCGACTGGATAACAAAAAGATATTAATTCTTGGCGCGGGTGAGATGGCCGAAGAAACACTACGCTATGCCATTCAAGAAGGAGGAAAAGATTTTACCATTATCAATCGCTCCATCGAGAACGCTAAACAATTAGCAATGAAATTTGACGGTCGCGTGGGGGATTGGGATGAACTCGAAAAGGAACTTGCGACTGCTGATTTAGTAATCAGCGCGACTGGAGCAACCAAGGCGGTTGTAAATTCTGATCTATTTGATCGTGTCGAGGAAATACGGAAACAAAAACCGATTTTCATTCTTGATCTTGCTGTCCCGAGAGATTTTGAGCACTCAATAAGCGATCGATTAAATGTTTATCTCTATACCTTGGATGATCTACAAAAAGAGTGTGAACGCAATCGACAGTCACGGCAGTCGCATTACCCCAAAGCCCAGAAAATAATTAATCACGAAGCTGATCTGTTTTTTAACGAAATACAAAGACGTTCCAGTGGCTCTACGATTGCTCAGTTAAAACGCCAGGCAGATAACGCAAAACAACTTGAGTTAGATCGATTAATGAATCGGCTTGAAGGGGTCTCCGAAAAACAGAAATCGGAAATCGAACAGTCGTTCAATCGACTGGTCAATAAAATATTGCACCCTCCATTAAAGTCTCTGCAGACGGAATCGCCACAAGTCTCTGGCGGCCTTCTAGAAGCGTTAAAAAAACTATTCCAGCTTGGAGATTAATTTCGGAGTAACAAGCGATATGACGCGAACTAACGCTACGACTTAATCCCAGTCGTCATCGTCGTCATCCCAATCATTTTCGCCGAGATCCTCTTCGTCGTCGTCACCGACCTCTTCCCACTCGTCGTCTTCTAAGTCGTCGTCGTAGCTGTACTCTTCTTCTTCTTCGTACTCGCCGTCTTCTTCTTCGTACTCGCCGTCTTCTTCTTCGTACTCGCCGTCTTCTTCTTCGTACTCGCCGTCTTCTTCTTCGTACTCGCCGTCTTCTTCTTCGTA
>JAPOIJ010000058.1 GCA_029979005.1 Planctomycetota bacterium
AATCGAAATGGTTAAACCGGATATTGGAAACACACTCGGACATCTCTCAACTCTAGCCCTCAAAATACAATGAACTTTTTTCCGTCTACCGTACTGTGCATCACGGCCGTCGCCGCACTTGGCCTGAGCATTGGATGCAATGAAAAACCCACGCCGCCTGAAACACCTAAAACTGCTGCGGCAGAATCAGAACTTCTCAGCGTTACGTTTTTTGTCGACGGCATGGTCTGAGGGGTCGCCTGAACTACAGCTGTTGTAAAACAGCTAAAACAACTACCGGGTGTAGTTGACGCAACCACTGACATGCAACAGCAAACAGCAACAGCCGTTTACGATCCAACAATATTTCATCCCGACCACGCAATCGAGGCGATTACCGGGCAATTTGAATTATCAATTTACGATGGTGAATTCGAATAACTCGTGTAACCACTGAAGGATCCGCTGCATCTACCAGAATACTGGCTGTGTCCAAGCCTGCTCTTTCTGATTTTTAAAAGAGGGGTTAGGGTGTGGCCGATCCGAAGTAATAACAGCGCGAACAAAGAGTTCATCACCGTCCGCGGTGTAACTTGGATTCTCTCCCTCAACCGTTTTTAGAACGATACCAACATCGTCAGAATAGACTTTGGTGGCACGAACAGGTTTCCCTGAGCTATCCAAGCGAGCTGTCGCTTGCTTGTTATAGTTCTTTCGAGTACCGATAAATTGCGTTGTGTATTTAACGCCCGGCACTGGCTTAATTTTAATGCGAAGTTGTTTTTCATCTGAACGTGTAGCAACTTCGACTAAATCAAGCGTAACACCACTGGAGCTGTAAAAATCACCGCGGTTCATCGACTCGATCAATTTAGAGGTGTCCAACTCATTTGCTTTCACCATAATCCAACCTCTACCCGTCGTCGCGTCTCGATTGGCTTGATTATGGTAGTGGTGGCTATCATCGGTCGCTAAGCCGAAGATTGGATCTGAATTCAACTGGTCAATTCGAATCGTATTGGCAATGTCCCACATTTTTTCGGTACCCGGCCGAGTGGCATCGCCAAGATGATTGACCGAGGGGTGACCATTATAAAGCTCGAAAAAACGCTCATTCGTCACAGCGGCCAACTCCTCAGCGGTGACGGCCCAGCCAAAGTTTGGGTGGTTAAGGTGAACCATAATTGGCGCACCATTCTTTTTAGCTTGCTCTTGCGCAGCACGTAAGTTGTTATTGATTGCCTCAACCGGCGTAGCGCCGCCAAGTGGTGAAATTAATGAACTTAAGTTCATGGCATTCATGTGAATCGGACGCCCCTGCGCTCGGTCACTGATCTCCTCGGCCTCAATCAATAAAAACCCATTTTTAGTTTCAAACTTATCCCGGAACTCATCGAGACCTCTCAGTCGCACCTGCTTCGTCGGCTCCGGTTTTTTTTCTGATTTCACTTCCCGTTGAACTACCCAGTCATCACCATAGGCCGACAAATATTTTCGCATTGCCTCTTTTCCAGCCCGTTGCTCGATGGTGGCAAGGTTCATCCATCGCTCACCTTCGCTGAGAATATTATGATCGGTTAAGGCCAGGAAATGATAACCCGTATCTGAATACCATTTGCAGATCATTTCTGGAAAATCGTTTCCATCACTCCAAAGCGAGTGTGTATGGAGATTCCCCCGCCAATATTTTGGAGTCGCTAATTCCTGACCGCTGACCCAACTAGAGGTGGCAAAGAGGTTAAGACAAACAACACCAATGACGCTCCATCCCAACACCCAACTTCTCTGGCGTCGACACGGTTTAATTGCTCTCTCATTTTTTGCTATCTGTAACGGTAGAACTTGAATCACAACTGCTCTCCAGAAGTCAATTTTTTTTCAAACAGCGCATGCTCAATAATGAACACAGCCGCGCCAACCAAAACGCAATGTCTGTCGACACCAAACTCAACAGACACAATTCATTTAAAACAGATTGGCGATTTTGAAGATAAGCCCCGCTGGAACCTAACGCAAGTTTATGCGGACAATTCCCAAGAGTTTTCAAGCAAACCCTTGACTATCGCTTCGCTGACAGACCGTTCCAAGTTAGGAAAATTAATTATGTAGAAAAATCAATCAACGGTTCTATTGAATCGCAATCGCCTAAAACATCGAACAATTGAGAGCTAGGCACATTTCAAACATGCACCTTTCTTAGCCTCGATATGCTTGTCGATTCAATTCCGTTCCGTCAAAATAGATTAGGAATGCTCCCATCAAAAAAAATTGCTTGAAAAAATCCAATCTCATGAAATCAAACTTTATTTTTTGTTTCGTCTGCCTTGTCAGTCTCAGCTTTGCTTGTGAGGAACTAATGGCTCAGTCATCCGGTTACAAATTGCCTCCGCAGGCTGTGGTCGACATTATCGACGCCTCTCCAGCACCGGGGGTAAGTTTTAGTCCCGACCGGGAGTGGATGTTACTCGTCGACCGCGATGCCATGCCTGACATTGCCGACGTTTCGCGACGCATGCTCGCTCTGGCGGGGATGAGAATTGATCCAACCTCAAACGGCTCCTTTCAAACCAGCTTTATTCGCGGAATAACTTTAGTCAAACGCAGTGATCTAATAAAAAACAATGAATCAAAAATCAGAATCCAACTCCCAGATGACGTAAAAATATCTCGCATTAGTTGGTCTCATAATTCTCAATACTTCTCCATTGCCGTCGTCACCGAAAAAGGTCAACAACTTTGGGTTGCCAAAGTCGGTGATCCTAATCCCCGGCTACTAACCGACCGACTCAACACCATCATGACCGGGCCTCAATGGCTGCCCAACGGAAACCAAATGTTGTGTCTTTTAGTACCGGAAAATCGAGGTGACGAACCTACGCCCGCCAACGTCACCGTCGGCCCAAATATTCAGGAATCTTATGGGCAAACTTCACCTACACGCACTTATCAGGATTTACTCCAAAACGCACATGACGAAGCCTTGTTTGAACACTATGGCACCACTCAATTATCGATCGTGGGAGTTGATGGCACGACAGAGCCAATTGGAGCACCCCAAATGTATACCAACATGGCTCCTTCTCCGAGCGGTGACTTTGTTCTCGCGACAACTCTGAAGAAACCCTTTAGCTACTTGATGACCTATCGCAGTTTCCCAAGAGATGTCACGGTTCAAAAAATCAGTTCAACTGCTTCCGGACCCGATTCTTTTGTCCTTGTGAACATCCCGATGGATGAGAATATTCCGATCGAAGGCGTCCGCACCGGACCTCGTAATATCACTTGGAAGTCCAGTGCCGAAGCCACCCTCGTCTGGAATGAAGCACTCGACGGCGGTGACCCTGGTGTAGAAACGCCATTTCGAGATGCCTACATGACACTCGCCGCTCCTTTCGATGAGTCGCCACGTGAATTTTTGAAAGTGCAGCATCGAGCTTACGGCATCTCTTTTTTCGCAGACCCATCCATGGTAACAACCACCGAGTATGACCGGGATCGACGGTGGGTGCGAACTCTATTGCACGACCTTAAACTTCCCAGTGCGACCCCGAAAGCACTAACCGATCGCAGTATCCGAGACCGCTACGGGGATCCAGGCAGTATTGTGAGTACTCTCGATGCAACAGGACACTCGATCGCAAAACAAGACGGGGACTGGATCTACAGAATTGGTTCAGGTGCCTCGCCCAAAGGCAATCTTCCCTTCATTGATCGCCAGAATCTTAAGACGCTGGAAACCGAACGACTTTGGCGGTGCGAGGAAGGAAACTACGACTCGGTTGTCGCCATCGTGAAAAGTAGTGACTCGGAAAAACCAGTAATCATTACCAACCGCGAAACACCAACCACGCCTCCCAACTACTTTCAAAACGATCTTAACGACCAGTCCGATATCGCCCTCACTTCTTTCCCTGACCCAACACCGCAAATTCGGGGAATCAAAAAACAATTAGTGAAATACAAGCGATCCGATGGAGTCCCACTCTCTGCGACCCTCTACTTACCAGCGAATTACCAACCGGGAACTCGCTTGCCGTTACTGGTTTGGGCCTACCCTCGTGAATTCAGCGATGCCAAGACAGCAGCGCAAATCTCCGGCAGTCCATCGCGATTTACCCGCATGCAGAGCATTTCACATCTAACTTTACTGACTCAGGGGTACGCCATTATGGATGCAGCAACAATGCCTGTAATCGGCGATCCAGAAACCATGAACGACACCTTCATCGAGCAGATTGTTGATGCCGCCAAAGCCGCAATCGACAAAGCTGTGGAACTCGGAGTTGCCGACCCCAATCGCACCTGTGTTGGGGGGCACAGTTATGGAGCATTCATGACAGCCAACCTGATGGCGCACTCGGACTTATTCAACGCAGGAGTCGCCCGCAGTGGTGCCTACAACCGAACACTCACGCCTTTTGGATTCCAGTCTGAGCGACGGCCTTACTGGCAAGCCAAGGAGATCTACCACGCAATTTCTCCATTTTTGCATGCCGATAAAATCAATGAGCCTCTCCTCCTGATCCACGGAGAAAATGACAACAACAGTGGAACCTTTCCCATCCAATCCAAACGTATGTATCAAGCGATTAAGGGAAACGGAGGCACGGTTCGGTTGTGCATGCTGCCACACGAATCCCACGGGTATCGAGCAAGACAATCGGTTTTGCACACGCAGGCAGAAATGATTGAGTGGCTTAATAAATACGTCAAAAATATTGAACCTGAAAACAACAACTAGCTCTAACCAGCTGACGATTACCCAGAAACCCGCAAAGGATGGCGGCCGAGCTTACGGAACTGGATGGAACGGTGCTAAATCGCAAGTTCGTCGAATTAATCCGAAGTTCCGCGTCGACGACGTAGACACATCGCAATACCTACCAAACCAATGAAACTCAAAGAACTCGGCTCAGGTACGGCTGAAAGAACAAATAAGCCATTCTGACGGTCACTGACCAGAATAGTACCGCTCTCAAAATAGGGGTAAACCGACCAGGCACCGTTAAAGTTGACCGCGTCGTCGTTACCATAAGTATCAAAATACCCCCACTCTTCGAAGTCAAGCGAAGCAGCATCGTTGATCTTCAGCACTCGCAAACCACTCGTGTAATTTGCTTGAAAAACATAATCACCTTTGACATACAAGTTGTGATCAATGGTTGTTTTTTCTCCCGAATGGAACCCAAGCAAAACTGGATTCTCTAAATCAGAGACATCCCAAACCCGTGTTCGGGTATTCATGGGATCGTCCGAACGATACTCGTCCAGCTCATCATTTGTAAAAAAGAAACGCTGGTCTTCTGACAACCACCCCTGATGCACGTACTCGGCGCCCGAATAACCGACTCGGGAAAGTTGTGTCATATTTGACTTGTCAGTAACGTTGACAATCGTCAGCGTATCCTCGTTTGAACTAAACGCAATTTCCTGGCCAACATAATCTGAATCCGGCCCGGTGTAACTTACGACCTGAGTGTCGTGCGTATACCCATCCGCTGAGAAGTTACCTGCAAAAGTAGGCATAACCCCGGCCGTGCCGCCATTCAGATCCAGGACGTGTAAGCCGCCACTGGCGACATTGGGTGAACCGACGACATAGGCATATCCCGTATCCTCATTAATGTGGATGTTATGAGCTTCTTCAAATGCCGAATAAACCCCAACGGATGAAAAGTAAGTTGGAGATTCCGTGCTGGAAGCAGACGCCGTCAGCAACTGCGTTAAATCAAAAACCTGCATCCCATGGGCACCATTATTGTCAGAAACAATATACGCCTGCTCGTTGTAAACTTTGACGTCCCTCCAAGCTTTATTGCCAGTCCCTGCTGTTGTTTTCAGTGACCCCAGATAGACGGGTGCCGTTGGATCTGTCACTTCGATAAAAGAAGTACGGTTGGTTAATCCCATGAGTGCGAACTCACGACCTGAGGAAGCATCGGTCCAACCCCAAATATCATTTCCAATTACGTTCGAGGCGCCAAGATTTCCGATCTCATTGAGATAGAGGTGGCTGAGAAGATTGATGTTCTTGGAATCGAAACCATCAGTAAAACTGTTAGCGCCAAAACCGTAGTTCGCCCCTGCGGCTGCGTTGATTCCCTTACCATCATTGTCATCATGAGCAAGTAAAGCACCGCCGCTTAAAGCGATCACCAACATGCCACACCAATATGAGTGCAAACTCAAACGCATTTCATTCTCCGAATAGTCTCGCCTGATGAGACTTGAAGTTTAGTCCGAGTTCGCCCGAATAACAAGAATTTTCGTTATAATTGGTCATCTCAGTCTTTCCAATTAGTAACCAAATCATGGACCAACCCAAGTGCAAGGCTCATTTTTTAAATGAAATTCCAGCTTTTTAAACGCAGAACGCTTCAACGGGTGGCTGGTCGATTTTTTACACCCAAAAAGAAGAGGTAATTGGAAACAACTTAATTAGACTGGACCGAGGATATCCGGGCCTCTCCAAAAACCAAAAAACTCATCTAATCTTGTACTGGACGACCAATCAATGAAAAAAATCTCAATCGCTTTGGTCGTTGTCTTGTGGCTTATCTGTCCGCGCGACTTTGTTTCTGCTGATATCGTTAAATTTATCGCCACCGGTTCCGCCGGCGAGGGACTGCTCGCGGGAAATATCGCGCCACCAACAAGTGAACTTGGCACCGGCGGTATCGGCGCTACGGGAATCACGTTTGACACCGTCGAAGGTATTTTTCATGTCGATCTCAAATGGGGTTCCGGGAATGGCTACGTTGATTTGAGCAGTGACGTACTCAAACTTCACCTTCACGGCCCAACAGCCGATGCCGGCAATGACGCTTTTGGCCAAACCGGTGCTCTCTTGGTGAATATGACTACCAACGGTTCGTTCAACGCATCGCGCACCTCAGGAGGAATCAACGGCAACTTCTTTCTAGACAGCGCCGGTTCGGATGCGTTACTCGCCGGACGAACCTACATTAACGTTCACCTGTCCGATACCGACACCGGAGTGATTCGGGGTTACCTCCAAGCCGTTCCAGAACCCGGTTCGCTCACAGCACTAGCATTGGTTTCCGGCTTGACGATCCTGCGACGCCGACGACGGAAACTTTCAAACTAGACCGACACACTCATCACGGCTTTTCAAAAACTATCCGTGCCCTGCTTTTCTCGCAGCCGAGAACTAAGTCGATCTGAACCAGTGAATGAT
Organism: Planctomycetota bacterium; assembly: GCA_029979005.1. Lineage (GTDB taxonomy): Bacteria > Planctomycetota > Planctomycetia > Pirellulales > Pirellulaceae > Mariniblastus. The sequence goes on from JAPOIJ010000058.1 coordinate 7,178, forward strand.
CTTCAAACGTTTACGCGTCACCGTCTTCGGGAGTGTCCTCCTGCTCAACAAGCTCGTTCTTGTGTTTCTCAATCACTCCGAACAATACTAAAATTGCAATTCCAGTTCCGATGCCAAAGGCCCACCAAGGCCAAACATGCCCCAACGCTTGCTGTGCATGCGCTACCATACTCACCATCGACATGAACAAAAATATTGTTCCAAAGTAGAGGAAGGCCTTCGTTTGCAGGACCATTCCAACCACAATTCCAGCTAGAGACAGCACAGCAAGGATGATCGGAGGAGCAAGGCTCTCTCCAATTCCCGCGATAAAGATTTCCATCGTCGAGCTAACATATATTACGGCGATGCAAACGTAGCGAATTACTTCTAACTGGCTTTTTGGCATCCTGCTCGAATACAGTTGAGCCGCAATTAAAGTCGAAATCGCTGGCGGAATTAACCAAAGCTGCGGGTTGTCGACCAGTGAAAACCCAAACTGATTAAAGAAAATCCATAACGCGAAATTCCCAAAAACAACTCCCAACGCGGCACTGAGAAACGACTGATTAATTACGCTTATCATGACATAAATCATGCCAACCATGAAAAACACCATAGATTTGTCCGCGGAGTTATCGATCGCAAACAGTACGAGCGCAATCACCACTGGAAAAATCGCTACGGTATTAAACAGTGGAACCGATAACACTTGTAATTTTCGTTTTTTGAGTAACTCAGCCACTCCCACTCCACCGAAACAAATCGCCATGGTGATATAAGGCCAATATTCACGTAAACCAAGATCGAGCAACCATGGCATGCTTAAACTGATATGGAGAACTAAAAGGGCAACGCACAACTCGGCGGCATAGACATATCCCATCCGGCCTTCGAGTGTCAGAGAGAACGGATCTTGTTGAGGCCTGACGGCAATAGTCAGCAGGCCAACAATCATGGCCCCAACGACCACTGCAACGACAATACTTTCCGCCAGCAACAGTTGACCCGCACCTCCGCTGACTGCAATCAAGTATTCCTCGCTAAGCACCATAATTAATGCTACTAGTGCCAGGCCACAGGTCACCACCGACATGGTCTTTAAAGATTCGAGCCAGGTGTCTCCTTCTCGTACCCATCGGGTCACCAAAAATCCATAAACAAACATGGAAACAGACAAGACAATTAGAATACGCACCATCGCATGGCTGAACGGCGAATACATTTCCTCCGGTGTTAAGTCTGCCAAAGCGAGAAATATCACGCCAATCGTGACAAACGTAATGGACAATTTTTGCAAATACCTTCTCGTGGTCTGGTTCGCTTGAACACCCGTCGCAATGGCAAGTGAAAATGGGGTGAAAACCGCGAGATAACGAACTGCCCGCTCACCAAATGTTCCGATGATCAAAAGCGATACCAAGAACAACAGACTTCCAAATATTAAGTTACAAACAGGTAACTCATTAGCGAGGGAATTTTCAAGCTTGTTAGATTGAGATGAGTCATTGGGAGCAAACATTTTCAAAATAGATGCCCGCTTGACCCAAACCACTGACCAAAAAGTGACCAGTAAACTCCCAAATAGCAACTGCAAGGCAACCGAAGGCACTGGCGAGAAATCATCTCGAATCAATGTGGAAATTGTCAATCCAACGGCAATTGAAAACAGGTAAAATACAACCGTTTGTAAAACAGCGCGATCATTCCATATCGAAGTCAACGCCAATCCAAAAAAACTAAAAAGAACAAAACTACCCAGCGGATTATTTAGCCAACCACCGCTCGTACCAAAAGTCACACTCGACAAAAACGATAGCAAACTGGCAAAAACAATCCATGCCAGGCTAATCCCCATGACACAACGCGGCATGATTAAAAAATATTTAGGCAACGTAATTTTTCGGCGTCGAGCTAAATAGTAACCTGTCCATGAAATTGCAAACAGGATCGAAACGACAGCCGCCAAATTTATAAACCATCCATCCGTTATCAGAGAGGCGAGGGCTTGATCACGAGCGACCCCTTCCATCCCAATCAACGCAATTGCCAAGGAAGCAAATCCGTTGAGGCCAAATCGTAGTACCCATCCTACTTGAGTGACACAGACAGAAATTAAACCAATGGCTCCAAGATAGCTGTAATAGACTGCCGGCTGCCCCGCGTCCCCCCAAACCCCCTTCATCAAAAATGCCATCGCAAGTCCAGCCGTCAAATAAATGGGCTGTACAATTGAAAACTGATAATCAAGCAATTCTTTTTTCAACTCATGGGCGCCAATTTCCAGGTTTCCAGCAACCCATCCTAAATAGCAAACTTGAACCAAATGGATTGCCACAAAACCAAAACTGATCACGCGAAATGCAACCCAAGGCTCAAGCATCAGATGCCGATCAAGGATCGCTACGAAAAGGCCAAGTACCACAGTTCCCATTAGTCCGGTGAACCAAAGTGTTGTCCTAACGCCAAGCTTTTTCACTTCTGCTGTCTGGTAAACAAAAAATGCCAAAACTGCAAATAATAAACAGGCAACGACACCTCCCCATCCACCGATGCGATTGATCCACATCTGTACATACTCTGGATTGAAGAAGACATTGAGAATTACCGTTCCACCGAGACATGAAATCAATAATCCATTCACCAAAACATGTATTTTGAGTTGGCTAACCTGAGCACCGTGAGTGAGCCAACCACCAATCTGCGAATGCTTCAAATTGACATCGATACTGTTTCGCAAGAAATACCAGATCACACCATAACCTGTCATTCCAACTGAAACGGCCAGCAAGAGGTTGATGAATCGATCTGACGCAAGGCCAAAATCATCTGCAAATACAATCAGGCCCAGTGCCAGTAAAATCAGATATTGAAAGACTGATGAACCGATCGTTGCCAATAACGGCCGACTCTCACTGACGGCATAGACCAGAAACGTCAAAACAACCAACAGAACGGGAACACCATAAGACAACTCCGGTATTAAACGCGCGAACAGCGAACCGGTGACGGGGCCCGAAAGCGAGGATTGAGCCAGGATCAGTTTGTAAAATACGATCGTTGAAATCCAAAGAACTGCCAGAGAACTCACAGCGAGTGAGACATTGATGAGTACCCTCGCGCTGGCTTTCCCAAAAAATGATTTTCCAGACAAAGACAGCGCACTACGCGTTGACGCCCACATCGGCAGCAACGGTCTTCGAACAGCAATCAATACGGAGAGAGTCATGCCACCGACGGCGAGTAACCAACGCACCGCAGATGCAACTGAAATACTCTCAATAAAGTTCACTGACACTAATGCCCACCCGAGGAACCAGAGCAGGATCGCAAACAAACCACCAATCGGCTGTGGGCGAATAACGAGCCCGACGAGAACGGAAATCACTGCAGTGCTGAATGCCACAAACAACCAAAAGAAGTTCTCCCCACCGGCCCATACAGGCTCTTCCACCCCTGCGTTCAGTTCTTGGCCTATTCCAAAAATGACGCCATCGAGTGCCATGGCAACAATCGCAACAATTAGGCCATAAAGAAAAAAGTTTACGACGCTCCAATTATTTCGACTCAACCAATGCCATGACGACCAGCGTGAAGCCACCGTTGTTGTTATTGTCCAAACAACCCAATAAGAAAGAATTCCAGCCGAAATCGCAAACCAATCGTCGGTCGTCCCGTTTTGAGGAATACCGAGCCAACCGGGACCGAATTCATTGAGGAAGATGAAGACGGCGAAAACACCGCCGATAAAAACAGGAATCGAAGCCGATGGCAACAAACTGGAACCGATGCGTCGAAGCACTACACTAATTGCAAACCAATTCAGAAATGCAATGAAAGCGAATCCCGTTCCCCTAACTTCCTCACTTGACTGCATCAAAGCCGCAGCACCGAAAGAATAAATCAGCACACAAATCCCGGCAACACACAACCAGGTAACGACAGTTTTGCTTTCAGATTCCGACCGGAGACGCAAAGGCATCCCCCAGGACAGTGCCGTCATTAAAACCGAGACTAAAACTGCAATGATGAGCCAAGGTAACATTGGCGACACAAAAGCAGCCGGAACCATCCGCTCGAACGTATGATCCCAGACAATCAAATGGACAACCGCACCAACCCCGAATAACGCGCTCACGACCGGCAACTGCCACTTCATTGCCAATTCACTATCATTCGCTCGAAAAGTAATTGCCAGTAGTCCGCCTGCGGCCAAGATGAGAAGGCCGCTGGCAATTCCAGTATCGAAACCACTTTCGCGATGTATGAAACTGGCAACTAAAGCACAGACCAATCCCACTGAGAAGACTCCGGCACCCGTCAACCAGCCTCGTTTAATAAAGTCAGGATCAAAGATCCCGGGAAAGAGTCGCTTCATCGCAATGTTGGCAGCACCAACGCAGGCACCGAGTAACAGCAATAGCAGCCCCGTCACTCCATTCACTACTTGATTGATAAATACTGGCAACGGGACTGTTTCTTCCCAAGCAAATGTCCCGAAAAACAAGTTGACGCCAACCACGGCGGACGCCGCAAACAGAACATAGGAAAAGGGTAACCACTGGGGAGTTTGCTCCCTAACGATGAGCCACAAAAATCCAGTCGCCACCAAAAGCGAATTCAAGAGAAAAATCGTCGGATTGGAAAATGAACTCAGCAGCAAAATCCCCAGCAAAAGAGCACCGAGCACCTTTACCGACAACCCATACAAAGGAACGGACTCGCTATCACTGGATTGCAATCCCTTACACCTTGCAACCGTTGCCTCATGCATCCGGGCGCCAAAGTGAAACATCGTCAAAAAGATAACTGACAGAGTCGGTGCAAAAATCAAAACTCGCTCGAAAATCATTTCGGATCGATAAATACCAATCGAGAGAGCAGATACGGCCGACGCAAAAGCGATTCCAAAAAACAACCACAAACGGTTTTGCGCACTGATTGTCCAATGTCGACGATCCCACTGACGATGGTCAAATGTACAAGAACCGAATAAAAAACTTACCAGTATCGGAAGCGTGAAGAAAACCGAAAACACAACCGGTAGTTCCAGGTCAATCGTCCGATTTAAAAACAGTGTGCCTAAACCACACCCGAGGACGGCAATAAACATCGGTTGATTGCCACGACGCATTAAAGCCTTACTCGAATACCAAGTGATTAATGAAAAGACACTCGCTCCGGTAACGACCGCTATCCAAAACCACGGATCGCTCAAAGGCCGGTGATCTGATAATACACAAGCCATCACAAAGTTAATTGGCACAAGCAACAAGCCTATCACCAGTGTTCCGCGACTCGTGTTACGCAGTTTCCATTTTTTTAGCGTATATATTCCCGCCCCATGAATTGCCGCAGTTATCAACATAAACAACAACGCCGAGAAGTACGGGATCGTATTCTCCAGTGTTTCACGAAGACTTACGACCAACCCAACCGCACTTAAGACAATCATAATCCCACTGGCAAGTTCGCCCCAACGCATATTCTTTTCTTGCATAAACGTAGACATCACTTCGGAGAAGGTCCGGCGTGGTTCACGTTTGGGTGGATCAGGCAAATCCCAAGGCGCAGGTTTTGCTACTTTCTTCGGCAAGCTTTGAGGAAGGGCCTGCGCAGATTCACTTGATGGAACTTTCTTACTTGATTGAACTTTCTTCTTAACAGGCGGGACCTTGGAAGCCGGATTAGGTGTCGGCACAGGAGCCGGCACGGCAGGCGATTTCGGTGTAACGACCTTGGGTTCCTCGATCGAGGCTGGCTTCGCGATGACCTCGGCCGCCGCTGGCACGCTCAAATTCTTGTCGCGAGGATTTAGATTAGAACCTGTCGAAGATGAACTCGGCGCAGCAGTCGAGCTGAAACCCTTGCTTTCCGTTTTGCTAAGACGCTTTCGAATGAGTCTATATTGGTCAACACTGATTTCTCCGGACCATCGAAGATAATCAGCAAATCGCTTGCAAGCGGCCAAGTCCTGAATAAACCGCTCTCTCCCATTAATACCCTTGCTGTCCCGATTAGAATTTTCCTTGCTGGAATCGCTCGGAGATATTTTCAACAGGTACATGAGAGCGAGCATATGAACCAGAACTAGCCAGCCAGCTACGAGCAGATATCCCATGCCGTCATCTTTCTGAATGAAATGGTCAGTGCGGAGCCGCTATTAAGATAGAGGAACTATCGTTTAATAATCAAAGCGATACAACGACATTCACGCGCGCAACGTTAATAATTTACGTTAAAACACATTTCTTACACTCACTTTACCTGCCGCTTACTTTGGAGCGCCCAACAATCGCGACAACATTCCTGGGGAACAAAAACAGTCCCCGGCAGAATCAAGATAATAACGCCGAATCACATTGCCCAAAGCCGGCATTTAGTCGATCACATTGGCAGGTTTCTTTGGCGGCGCTGGTTTGGCCGGGGCCACGACCGGCGGCTTTTTCTCGGCGACGACTGGTTTCGGTGCCGGCCCAAGCAGAACGCCCTGTAGTACGTTGGTATACTTCCAGCCCGTTGGCTGAGGCAGCCATCCCACCGCTAAATTTAACGCCTCCGCTTTCGCTCGGGCGCTCATGTAGACATCATAGCTATCCCCGCATACCCAGAATTCAAGGTAATAGCGAGAAGGATCAAGCGCTGCCAAGTCTTTATTAAATCGCGTCCCCTTTCGATCTACATCGCGCACCGAAGCTCCTCCGCGTTCAAGCGGTGTGAAAGAAATTCGTGGTCTCCTATCCGGGTGTTTCGTTACCGTCAACTCAACGTTCTTATTACGAATTGGCGATCTCGAAAAATCTTTAATGAAACGATCTGGATCTACTCCTTTTACCGGATCACTTCGCATTCTGCCTTTGAGACTCTTGGCTCTCTCATTGGCGATCTTATGCAGTGTCGAAAAATCATTGAATGGATAAATCCGATTGTTGTAGCAAATGAATCGAAACGGCTCTAAACCGGGTGGCGCTGGTCGGGGGTCGGGCAATCGCATCTCTCGACCGGGCAACACTTCTCGTTCAGGGGTTTGATCTAATTTGGCTTTTAAGCTGGCCACTTCATCAAGCGATTTTTTTATTTCAGCTTCGATCTCTTGCCGCTTTACCTTCTCTGATTCCGCTTGCTTGATGGCGGTTTTGACTGAAAGATTCTTCTTTTTTAGATTCGCAAGATCAAGCAGTTCTTCGCTGTGCTTTTTTTTAAGTTGTTCAAGTTCCAAACTAACCTGAGCTTCATCCTCGCCGACGTCTTTTTTTAGCTGAGCGACTTCCGATTTCAATCGAACCTGCGTTTCCTGCAGTGTTACTAATTTATTTTTCTTAGCCTCAAATTCTTCAGGATCAACCTTGATTGAATCGGTGATTCGACTAACCGCATCGCCCACGCCCAACTGGGTCACGACCAGTACAATCACCAAAATACCCACGACGTTTGTCATGGTATCAAGGAGCGAGTCCATCGCACCTTCGTCATCACTTCCATTTTTTCGACGCATAACTATTTCCCCCGAAAAAACTGAAGATTAATCCGCCCCTGCCCCAAGACCGGCAATTTACCATTTTCTACTTCCAGCGAATCAACAAAACGCTTTGCTCGTCGATAAACTAAAACGCCGTCCTCACGAACCAGAAAAATGACTTTCCCTCCTGTCGTTCCTGCAACTTCGTTTAATAACTTCAGAAGTTCCTTGTCGGTCTCGATCGCATTGACGCGAACGCGTACAGGTTGAGCTAAATGGTGAAGCACTATTTCATTCGATGTGCATTCGATAAATCTCGGAACGACACCAACGCCACTCCCTCCGGGCAAAACAGAAAATTCACCTTCTTCGGGAGGGAGCTCCCGGTTGGCCAGCTCTTTTTTAAATTGAGCGATTTGCTCTTGATAAGTTTTTAAATCTGCGGCCAACATTTCCAGCGGTTCCTGCTGAAGTTCAGTCGCTTCGGGATCAATTTCTCTTTCTAATTGAGTGGCCTCTTCCCGAGCAACTAAAAACAGTTTCTGAGTCTCAGCATTTTCTCGCTTGAGCTTTAGCAACTCACTTTTCTTTTTCGCGGCCTCCGTCTTTCCAGATTCTGCCTGTATTTGCTTCGTTAGATCATTGATTTCGGTCTCGCTCGCGACAAGATCTTCTTCCAGCTTTTCGTAGGCTTCTGCAGCAACCACGGCCTCGGTATCCATTTGCGATAGTGCCAAAGTCGAAATCATCAATGTCAAAACACCAATGATACAAGCGAGGATACTTAGAAATGGAAAGAGGGAAACATCGTTATCACCGCTCTCCTGACGCCTTCCCATTTTCTCCCTCTCGTATCAATCTATGATAAAACTGCTTTGCTTGAGTAACTTTTCCGACCAACGCCTTCTCTAACGTCTGCCACCAAACCAACCACGCTGTTTCGCGGGAACCTGCTGAACAACCACTTGCTGAGCGCCAAGTTTCTCAAGCACTCCGCTCAACTCAGCAAGCCCTCGCTCCAAACCGGAAAAGTGTTTCTGCAAAGCTTTACCGGACTGCAAGGATTCAATCTGCAGCTTGCTGGTATTCGCCGAGATGGCTGTAAATGATTTCTGAAGTTCGCGGGAGGCTTGGTTCATTTCGGTTACCTGTTTATTCCACTGATCGTGGTAAACGCTCATGGCCGCGGAAAATACATCGCGGATCACATTCGGATCGACACCGCTCGTTCCCATTCCGCCACGTTGCGCGCCCCCCTCGCGACGGTCATTAAGCCGCTTGAGGAGATTTTCATTACAATACTCATCGACCCACGTGATAAGATCTTCCTCGCTTTTTTGTAACGCGGAGCAAGGAACTTTCACCATTAAACTCAAAACCAACGCGAGAAGCGTTGTGTCGAATGCCGTCCCAAGGCCGGCAAAAACATTATTCAATGCACCCTTAATCGCCGATACATCCGAGGCGTTTTCGAGACTACCGGCCAACCCGGCAATCGCGGTACTCACACCAATCACGGTTCCAATAAATCCCATGATCGGAAGTGCCCAAATAAATACTTTTACAAGCGTATAACTTCCAAGAACATTGTTGGCATCAATATCAGACTGGGAGCCAAGCATCGTGACGGTTTCAGAAGTACTTTTGCGAACACGAAAATGCTCTATTCCCCGCACTACGCGATTAATGAGAAAGCTTTGCCCGTCTACTGGCAGTTTAGCGATGTGAGCGAGAAATCGATCGAGCGTTTCAAATGTGATTTCCTCGGACAGCTCCATCGGCAGTCCATCGAGAAGCATCGCACGCCGTTGTAATTTCAGCTTCCGCCATTTTAAAAATAAAATTGAGAATGACCAAAAAGTCAAAAGCACGGTCACGTATGGAACCCAGCCGCGATTCCAGAACAACTCGGTCCATTTAAATTGATGTAACGGAAACAGAATTCCGTAAAACAAAAGAGTCGTTCCCGCACCAATCAATCCGCTCAGAACCATCCCAACATTTGTGCTGTCCTCGACAGAATGAGAACTTCCCTTCAACTTGTTGGCCGAGGCCCCTGATGCAGACGTAGCCGAACTAGTTCTCTTGCGTTTGGTATCAATTTGAATCCCGCCCTGCTCTGCGGCGGATGGTTGAGACGACTGTTGATTTTCGCGACCCGCGAGTGTGGGAATCTGAATCGTCTTTTTGCAGTGTGGACAACCACACTTACGCCCACTCAACTCCTCGCGCACCGTTAACTTGTTGCCACAACTGGGACACAAAATTTGCAAATACATTCGATTCTTTCATCTTTAAATCACAGCGTTCCAATCCCAATCAGACGCAAGCAGCTATGAATCATTAGCTCTCTCAATCCATTAACTCCCATTCAAAAGAGTGAATCAATCAAGGACGCGCTGGAATTAGTGAATTTAAGGCGAACAGAAGGTCACCTAGAATTTAACATAGATTTCAACCCGTATCTTGGTTGGCTCAAGCACGTAGATAACAGTTCTGCACAAGACAATCCTGACTAAAGTACCGAAAAATCTGAAAATATGGGCAGGCACGTCTTCCCGGCGTAGCCAATGGAAGCCGACCTGGCAGTCGCCTCTACCTTTACCGCCTTCCCCCTAGGGCAATCCCCCTGACTCGGCACACAAACGAATCACGATGAAAATGGCTTCAGGCGCTCGTTAAAAATTTAAAAGTGCTATCACTTTTAGAGCCGTGGCTTTCGACAGCTAAGGCTCCTGAGTAATCACACTTCCAATAGATTGGGAAATCGATCCCTTAACCCCACGCAAGGGGGCGCGCCGCTCGGTTCGCGATCGATCAAAACTAATCCGGTAATTATTCATAAAAAAGCCAAACGAACATCGAGATAAAAATTCCATCTGATCACATGGCTTGATGTTGTTCCAAAACCATAAATTAATGTATTAATTCATATAGTGAACGCAATCGCCGCGTTTCGCCAGTTAACATCTAACCCTTATTCAACAACCACACTTACCGTGGATTGTGGGTTGCTGAGTGCTTCCATTGAACCGGTTCCACTGCGGAGAAAGCAACTCTGGGCGTTGATAACTAACAACAGAGCCTGTTGCGTCCTGCGTCTCACCATAATTTCAGCTTCTATGAATCATCAATCGACCAACACAAATTCATCCACGGATGGCAGGCAAAACACAGCTCCGAGCCAAGCCTCATCGAATTTACCAATCGTCGAACCCCCGGACGAACCGACTCCTGAGGATACCCAAACTCAATCGACCGAGAATACCGGATCGCCTGAGGTTGGCGAATCTGGCGCGCCACAAGACTTGGTTAATTGGGGTCTTCAAAAGTTCGCGGACCAACCCATCATTATGACCTCCTCATTTGGCATGGAGGGCTGTGCCCTCATGGACATGTGCTCCAAAGCCATTGAGGAATTCCAATTACCAAAACTTCAGATCGCCTGTATCGACACCGGTTTCTTTTTTCCCGAAACGAAACAACTTCGCCAAAAACTAATCGATCGATATTCCAATCTCGAATTCTTGACTTGGGAAACGTCTGTTTCAATCGAACAGCAACGTGAATTATATGGCGATATGCTTTGGAAAAATAACCCAAACATGTGCTGCAACATTCGCAAAGTAAAACCAATGCGAGAAAACATTGTGAATTATCGACTGTGGATTACGGCACTTCGGCGAACACAAACAAAGGAACGTTCTGGCATTTCAGTCCTTGCCTGGGATTGGCGTTACGAGCTTATGAAGTTTTGCCCGCTTGCTACTTGGACACGGGCGCAAGTCTGGGAATACATCCAGGAAAACGAAGTCCCTTTCAACCAATTGCATTTACAGAATTACCCGAGCGTAAGCTGTTTCCATTGCACCCGCGCGGTGCCCGGCTCAAACCCTCAATCAGAAATCAGAAAAGGGCGCTGGGCAGACTCTGATAAAGACGAATGCGGTCTGCACTTTTCAATTTAACTTTGCGAACTGAATGCATCTGCGGAGCACTCACCCTTCCTCCCTGAATCAATGACATCATGGCTAAAGAAAAAACCGATCCGACAAAAGTAGAAATAGCAAAACAAAACAGTGAACTCCTGCGTGGAAGCATCGACGAAACACTTCGCAATCCAGAATTAGACTGTTTCAAAGAGGACGACCTGCAACTGCTTAAATTCCATGGTTCTTACCAACAGGACGACCGAGATCTACGAAAATCAAGGCGGGCAGAAGGACTGGGCAAAGCTTACAGTTATATGTTGCGGGTCGTGTTACCGGCGGGACAACTGACTGCAGCACAGTACATTGACCTCGATCGAATCGCAGACGAATTTGCCAACCACTCCATTCGGCTCACCACTCGGCAAGCTGTTCAATTTCACGGCGTGATAAAAGGGGATCTTAGAGAAACCATTCGTCAAATCAACGAATCGCTAATGACGACACTGGCAGCCTGCGGTGACGTATGTCGAAACGTCATGGCAACAGCACCGCCAATCCAGGATGCCGTTCATACAAAAATTCGCGAAACCGCTCATGCAGTCGCTGCTGAACTCAAACCCGCCACACAAGCCTACCACGAGATCTGGATCGATGGGCAACGGCAAGTGACGTCCCAGACAGCAACACCGGAAACAGAACCAATCTATGGTGAAACCTACCTGCCAAGAAAATACAAAGTCGGCGTTACGGTTCAAGGTGACAATCAGATCGACATCTATTCATACGACGCAGGACTCATCGGCGTCCTCGAAAATGACCAACTCATCGGCTGGAATGTGGTCGCCGGCGGCGGTCTGGGAATGAGTCATGGCAGACCCAATACGTTTGCTCAAATTGCTGAAAACATCGGGTTTGTTGCCATTGAAGACGGTGTTGCGGCCATGCGAGTGATTGCAACTATCTATCGCGATTTTGGCAACCGGTTTGATCGAAAACAAGCGCGGCTCAAATACCTGATTGATAAAATGGGAGTTGATCAATTTCGTCGGGAATTCATTGACCGCTGTGAATTCGACGTCCACCCCTCCCGCCCAATTCCCGAAATCCAAATCGAAGACTGGATGGGAAAACACGAACAAAGAGACGGGAAATTTTTCTATGGCGTGTTCGTTGAGAATGGCAGAATTAAGGATACCGACGATGTAAAACTTCGAACCGCGTTTTTGAAAATAATCAAGACGCTGAACTGCTCAACCACGCTGACGCCTCAGCAAAGCATTCTATTTAACGACCTTGATGAATCTCAAATTAAAGAGCTGGAATCGATCCTGACGGAACACAACGTCCCACTACTACACGAACTCTCGAATGCCCGACGTTACTCGATGGCCTGCCCGTCAATGCCGACGTGTGGATTAGCCGTCGCCGAATCGGAACGTGTTATGCCGGATTTCATCACCGAAGTTGAAAACACACTGGCTGAACTGGGCGTCGCCGACACTCAATTGACCATTCGAATGACCGGATGCCCTAATGGCTGCGCACGCCCTTACACAGCAGACATCGCGCTGGTTGGTCGACGACCCGGAGTCTACCATTTGTTCGTCGGCGGGCGATTGGCCGGTGACCGCATGGCAGATCTGTACGCGGCCGATGTAAAAATCGAGTCCATCATCGAAACGTTAATGCCACTCCTGAATAAGTTCGCTGCCGAACGCAATCCTGAGGAGGGACTTGGGGATTTCTATCAACGCGTGCTCGACCGAACCGAATCTCGAAAACGCGTCACCGGCAAGGAAATCCCAACATACGACGACCTTCAGCCCAAGCTTATTCAAATTGGAGCCTAAGATGCCACCGCGCCTCTGCTCAATCGTACTTGCTGCACACGGCTCGACAGCGACAGAAAACTGCAACGACCCATTACATGAGTTGGCGGCAGCTATACTTCAGCGACAGGAAAAACAGTCTTGCTTCTCGCCTAAACTTTGGATTGAAAACATCACTCCGGCCTTCCTTCAGGGCGAACCCCAGATGACACAGGTTCTCGAGTCTCTCCCGCAAGGCGATGTGATTGTCATCCCCGTGATGACCAGCGAAGGTTACTATCTGCGAAAGCTACCGGAAAAATTCGCCAGCAATAAAAATGCTGAACACTTCAATTTCTACCTGAGTTCAGTCTTCGGCATGCACGCGATGATCGCTGACGAAATGAAGTCGCTGGTAGCGAACCATCTCGCACGCTTTCATTTAAATCCAGCAGACACCACCGTGGTTGTAGTTGGACATGGTACCCGCAGAAACAAGACGAGCGGAGAATCAACCTACCGGCTGACGAACACGCTGGCGGAACATTTCCCCCAACTAAATTGTCGGACCGGCTTTCTCGATCAGGATCCAGACGCTGATCGCATTGCCTCAGAGATAACAACTCCCCACACGATCATTTTGCCATTCCTGATCAGTCGCGGACCTCACACCACCGAAGATGTTCCGCAAGCCTTTGGTTTGCCGACGGGATGCGATCTCGCATTTCCATACATTCAAAAATCAGATTCCGGGATTCAAATTTATGAAAAACCACTGGCAATGTACTCAACAGCCGTAGATATCTGTATTGCTTTGGCGAATGAAACACTAGCTTCTAACCAACCGGTGAAGCTCATTCGTAAAGGAGAATTGAGCTTATGATTTTTCGTCGAGGTTCCGTTCATCTTGTCGGCGCCGGCCCCGGTGATCCAGAACTAGTTACCGTCCGTGGAATGCGGCTTATCGAACAAGCGGACGTCATTATTCACGACCGCCTGATTCCCCACGAAGTTTTAAATTGGTGTCAGGGAAGTGCGACACTAATCGATGTTGGTAAATATCCTGAACATCATCGTATTTCCCAGGCCGAAATCAATCAGCTATTAATTAAACACGCACTTGATAATCAACTCGTCGTTCGCCTCAAGGGGGGTGACCCCTTCGTTTTCGGGCGCGGCCAGGAAGAGGTTGAGGCTTGCCGCAATGCGGGAATCACCTGCCACATTGTTCCGGGCGTCAGCAGTTCCATTGCAGGCCCCGCGGCCGTGGGTATCCCAGTTACAACGCGCGGAATCGCCAGATCATTTACCGTCGTCACCGGACAGACCGCCCCCGAACTTGGATTCCATAACCTCAACTTTCAGGCTCTAGCCAACACTGATACCGTGATCTTAATGATGGCGCGGAAAAATTTAAGCGATATTGCTCAACAACTCATTGAAGCGGGGCGCTCTCCCGACACACCTGCCGCCTGCATCGAACGCGCGACCTACTCAGACCAGCGAGTGACATGTGCAACTCTGTCCGAAATTGCATCCCAAGCTGATTTGCTCGAAATGAAAAACCCAATGATCACGGTGATCGGCGAAGTCGCGGCGATGGTTGACCAAGAACAAGTAGAATGGCCGGAAGAAATCCAACAGCATTTCTATGCAACTGAATTCGGCGAATAGGCCCCTCTCACCTTCTGGCATTTTTGGCCGCGCTCAGATTCACAAAAGACCGCTCCACCGAACCACCCATTTGTAGACATTACATAGATTTCTGTGGTATTTTAAATTAGCTCTACAATAATTCAGAGACATTAAACATCTCTCTGTCGAGCATCTCTACCAAGACCAGTATCTTCTCGGATCCTTGCCATGAATTCAAAAATCAACGTTCTGTTTCTCGTTGGCTGTAGCGTAGTCCTTGCAATCTCCCTATCCAATGCAGAGGACTGGCCGCAGTTCCGAGGTCTTCATGGCCACGCAGCCTCTTCCGATACGGTTCCTACCGAGTGGACAGAAGCGGATAATATTGCTTGGAAATCAAAGATCCCCGGTCGTGGATCTTCGAGTCCCATTATCGTTGGCGATCGCATCTTCTTAACCTCCTACACAGGTTACGGTCAGTCAGACGATGATGCTGGTGAAAAAACTGAACTTCGACTCAACACACTCTGTTTTGATCGGGAAAGTGGAAAACTAATATGGAACCATTCAATTGAGGCAAGCGCCGACGAACAACCACTGGCCAACCCCGGCAGTCGAAATGGCAAGAAAAAACAAGTAGCTGGACACGGCTACGCGTCCAGTACACCCGTCAGTGATGGCGAATCCGTATTCGCATTTTTTGGAGCCTCAGGCGCCGTCGCCTACGACCTCCAAGGAAACCAACTCTGGCAAAATGACGAATTGGGCTTCAAGACGACTGGGTTTGGTTCAGCCTCCTCTCCTGTCGTTCATGGAGATTTACTTTACATCAACGCGAGTATTGAAAGCGACACTCTCTGGGCACTCGATAAAAAGACTGGCAAAGTCGTTTGGAAAAACGACAACATAATTAAATGCTGGTCCTGCCCCTGCCTTGCTAAAAACGATAAAGGAGAAACCGAGCTCATCATTAACCAAAAATTTAAGGTCTTCGGCCTTAATCCTTTGACGGGTGAGCAACTTTGGTCCTGCGATGGAATCGAAGACTACGTCGTCCCTACCCCAATCGCCTATGACGGCATCGTTTACTGCCTTGGCGGGCGAAGCAATAAAGCAATGGCTATCAAACTGGGTGGTAAAGGAGATGTTACCCAAACCCACCGGCTTTGGATGACCAATGTTGGTGCGAACGTCACTTCCCCCGTGCTTCACGACGGCCACCTCTACTGGGCCAGCGATAAGGGAATCGCAAATTGCATGGATGCGAGTAACGGGGAACCTGTCTTTCGCGAGCGTATGCCGACCAAAGCGCGTGTCTATGCTTCGATCGTTCGGGGCGGAGACAAACTCTATCTAACCACCCGCGACAGCGGGGTATGGGTACTTGCCGCGGAGCCAAAATTTACGCCCCTCGCCCTTAACCAAATTGAATCAGACGAAAACATGTTCAATGCAAGTCCTGCGATTCACAACAGCCAAATCCTGCTGCGAAGCAATGATTTTCTCTATTGTATTGGTGAAAAATAAGCTCTTCGTCGAATTAATTTCGCGGGAACGAGCCTCCGGAGCAATGCTTACCTGCCCAAACCAAAGATTAGCTGTAAACTAATGCAGTTACTTCTTCTTTGGACAAGGCAGGATTCATGTTGCGATCTTCGGCTCGTATGGCAAATATTGTTTTTCAATTCGTCTCTCAAAACCGTGGAATGGGACCTGGTTTTTTAGTAGCCATATTGGTCGCCACCGCCTCGCTGCCCACTCTTGGCCAAACCACAAATCTCACACAAGATCGAAGATTCGATGCCTTAACTTGGGTTCAAAACTCAGCTGAATATCGAATGCTCACGGAGCAGACATTCCGCCTCGCAATTCACCCACTCGTCACCGCGCTTGACGACACGACAATTTCTGCGGATGAAGCGCAGCTCGCCGAAGGGAAGTTTGCCAATAAACCACCCGCGATCATTCTCGATTGTGACGAAACCGTTTTAGACAATTCGGCCTACAATGCGCGCAACATCTTAAACAAAGAGACTTACTCAACGGAAACCTGGAATGCTTGGTGCCTCGAAATGCAAGCAGAAGCAATTCCAGGGTCGCTGGAATTCGTCACTCGCGCTAAAGCACTCGGCGCGGACATTTTCTTTATCACCAATCGCCGGGACGTGGTAAAAGAAGCGACGATTGAAAACTTAAAAAAACTTGGATTCCCTGCGACGGTAGAAAACGTCTTAACCAAAAACAAAGAACTTGGACGAGGGGATGATAAAATTTCTCGCCGCGCGACTGTAGCTGAAACCCACAGAATCGTGATGCTCGTCGGAGACAACATGAGTGATTTATGTAGCGGATTAGATGTTGCCGAAACCAGCCAGCGCAACCAAACAGGAAATCAAAAATTCCAACAACTTGGCTCGAGGTGGATCATGCTGCCCAATCCTGTATACGGTGGCTGGCAGCAGGCACTGCCTGAAAATGAACACGCGTTAAAACTAAAATCAAACGCTAAGTAACTCGCGAACCAATTTATCACTCGCAACAAGCGCGAAATTAGATATCCCACTTCTCCCCGATACGAGATTCACCATGAATCATAAATCCGCCCTGTTAATTGGGATCCTGTTCACATTCACAATTCAGGGTCAGGCACAAAGTCGCAAGATTTTGTTCGAGGAGGTAAAGAGCAGACCCGTAATAACAACGGGACAATGGGTCATTGGCGACCAAAACATGATCGTTGATGGCAATTCCCAGATCACCTCGGCGGAGGCCATCAAGTCTGGCTCACTGGCAGTGACCGAGTATTTCACAGACGGTGGCAAAAATTTCGTGACACGAATGCAGCCGTACCCAATCCAGGCCTCTGAAATAAATGACGGACCCTATGTGAATTGGCTCGACGCTCAAACCGCGGAAATTATCACAATCGTAAGAGGAAAAATCGCCCGTCAGCGAATCGAACAACTAAACGAACCACGCGTCGTCAAAAATCTCACGCCCGAGGTTCCGTCTTTAACGCTCGACCCTACCCCACCCTCCCCTCCCAAATCCGAGTGGAGGCAGCCAAGTCGTCTGATGGCCATCAGCGATCTCGAGGGGAATTATCTAAATGCAGTTCGTTTCCTGGAAAACAATAAGGTGATCGATCAGCAGAAACACTGGATCTGGGGAGAGGGACATTTGGTATTGGTTGGTGACCTTGTCGATCGAGGGCAATCGGTCACCGAATTGATGTGGTTGATTCACCGACTGGAACAGGAAGCCGTCGAGGCCGGCGGTCGAGTTCATTATGTCCTAGGAAATCATGAAGCGATGGTGATGGGTGGAGACTTGCGATACATTCATCCCAAATATGTTTTTACGTCAACAAGAATTGGCATCGGTTACGATCAGCTCCACGGGCCCAACACCGAAATTGGTCGATGGTGGCGTTCAAAAAATGGAGTTACACGCGTTGGCGACCTACTCTTCGTACATGGCGGCTATTCTCCCAAACTGGATGCTGCCAAACTCGAGATCAACCAATTGAATCAGCTGATCCGAGCTGGCTTGCCTCCGCGAAAATCAGTAGGCACCACTCCAGCGACCAACCCCGTCGGTGACATGCATGGCCCATTCTGGTACCGAGGCTACTTCCCACAACATGCTGCTGCGTGGGGGGGCTTGGCAACTCCGAATCAACTCAAGCAAATTTTAAACCGACACAACGTAAAACACGTGGTTATTGGACATACGGTTGTTGACCAGGTCGGCCCTATTGATGAGTCAGGAGTCGTTCTTGGAATCGATGTGAAATGGGCAGATTCAAAAAAGTGCGAAGGGCTCCTTCAGGAAAATAGAATTCTCTATCGTGTTTTAATGAATGGACAACGTCAACGACTTTTCCTCGGCCAATCGAATTAGCCTACACCGATTTCTTAGCCGGCATTCTTAGAATTCGGCGTTTCAAGCGATTTGCCACCAAATTTGCCACCAGTAAACGCTGCCGTCTCGCAATTGATTAAAGTACAATTCAGCGGATCACTTGTTTTAAAGGAAGCCTCATGTTGTTCTCGCACTCACCTCGATTCGTTCTGATCGCGATTTGCGTTATCCATTTCACGACCTCCAACCTCGATGCCCAGACTCAGCCCGGCATCTCTCTCTTGCCGACAAACAGCCAACAGCGTATTGCTGATTCAAAAATCACGGACGCCTCCATTCGGGCCGATGTGGAATTTCTGGCCGACGATCTCTTAGAAGGTCGGGGGCCGGGAACGCGGGGCGATCGTTTGGCTCAAAAATATATCATTTCTCAATTTAAGCAGATGGGACTAAAACCTGCCGGAAAAGATGGCGGTTGGACACAGCAGGTTCCGCTAATGGGCGTTACCACCCGACCCCCTGCGACACTTAACTTTAAACAATCCGACCAATCCCTCACATTAAAGAACAACGATGATTATATCGTCACATGCGGAACAGGCGTTGAACAAGCCGTCATCAAAGATGCGGAAGTTGTTTTCGTCGGCTATGGAATTCAGGCACCCGAATACGACTGGGATGATTTTAAAGGGCTCGATGTAAAAGGAAAGATTTTACTTTGCCTCAACAACGACCCGGCCGACAATCCAGAAATATTTGCCGGACGAACTCGACTTTATTACGGACGCTGGGATTACAAATATGCCAAAGCGGCCGAGCTGGGGGCCGCAGGGATGTTAATTATCCACACCACTCCCTCCGCCGGTTACCCCTATCAAGTTGTCCAAACGTCATGGACGGGTGAGCAAATGGCTCTCGGTGGCAAACAAGTTGGCCGCGCCCTGCTCGAAGGCTGGCTCACTGAAGCCGCAGCGGGGAAATTAGTGTCGTTGGCCGGTCTTGAACTGGATGAATTAACTCAGGCCGCACAATCGAAAGACTTTCAGCCAGTCCCATTGAACACGACGTTGTCCATGAAAATGGATTGCCGTGTTCGCTCCCGAAGCTCCGCCAATGTACTTGGCCTGCTGCCGGGCAGTGACCCCGCGTTGAGTAAACAGTGGATCGTCTACACTGCTCACCACGATCACATTGGCATGACGGAAGCACGTGACGATAAGGTAGATAACATTTACAACGGAGCGGTCGATAATGCCTCAGGCGTAGGATCCATGTTGGCAATTGCTCGTGCCATGTCTGCCCTACCGGAATCCGAACGCCCGCGACGATCGATTCTTTTTGCTTCAGTCGCTGCCGAAGAACAAGGACTCCTCGGGTCAGCCTACCTCGCACAAAATCCACCGATCCCGGCAGGTCGTCTGGCCGCTGTCATCAATATTGATGGGATAAACATTCTCGGGGCAACCGAGGACGTCGTCGTGATTGGACGTGGGAAATCCGATATGGATAAAATCGTCGAACGGTTAGCGAGATGGCAAAAACGAGTCGTTGTCGGAGACCAATTTCCCGATCGCGGTTATTATTACCGTTCGGATCAGTTCAGCCTGGCAAAAATCGGGGTCCCTGGTGTCTATCTTAGCTCCGGAGTCCATGTGATTGGCAAGCCGGATGGCTGGGGGAAGGAACAACTGAGAAAGTGGACTGAGAACATCTACCACCAGACCAGCGACGAATACAGCGAGAGCTGGAACCTTTCGGGAGCTGTCGAGGATGCCAAACTAATGTTCTACACTGGACTTCAAGCAGCCAATCAAGAATCGTTACCTG